>NZ_JANLOA010000121.1:0-39973 GCF_025466035.1 Pseudomonas sp. 20P_3.2_Bac5
TGAGGTCGAGGCGGAAGCCGAAGCTGAGCCGGAGCCGCGCCCGGTCAGCCGGGGCAAGCCTACCGAGGGCGGCGAACGCGTCCTGCGGGTTACCGCCGAGCGCTTGAACAGCCTGCTCGACCTGTCGAGCAAGGCGCTGGTGGAAACCCAGCGCTTCAAACCCTTTCTCGCCACCCTGCAGCGCCTCAAGCGCGTCCACGGGCAAAGCCTGCGCGCCCTCGACGGGCTCAAGGCGCAGATCGATGCCGGAGAGCAGGGCGCCGAGATTCTCGAAAGCCTCGCCCTGACCCAGCAACTCATGGGCGAAACCCAACAGATGCTGTTGCAGCAGGCCGCCGACTTCGATGAGTTGGGCTGGCAGGCCGGTCAGCGCGCGCAGTTGCTCTACGACACCGCGCTGGCGTGCCGCATGCGGCCGTTCGCCGATGTGCTGACCGGGCAGAGCCGGATGGTCCGCGACCTCGGTCGCTCATTGGGCAAGCAGGTGCGCCTGGAGATCGAGGGCGAAAAGACCCAGGTCGACCGCGACGTGCTGGAAAAACTCGAAGCGCCGCTGACCCACCTGCTGCGCAACGCCGTCGATCACGGCATCGAAATGCCCGAGCAGCGCCTGCTCGCCGGCAAGCCGATGGAAGGCACCATCCGCCTGCGCGCCTCGCACCAGGCCGGGTTGCTGATTCTCGAACTGAGCGACGACGGCGGCGGCGTGGACCTGCGCGGTTTGAGCCGCAGCATCGTCGAGCGCCAGCTCTCGCCGGCCGAAACCGTGGCGCAGATGAGCGAGGCGGAACTGCTGACCTTCCTGTTCCTGCCGGGCTTCAGCCTGCGCGACAAGGTTACCGAGGTGTCCGGCCGCGGCGTTGGCCTGGACGCGGTGCAACACATGGTCCGGCAGTTGCGCGGGCAGATCGAGATGACCCAGAGCAGCGGCCACGGCAGCCGCTTCCACCTGGAAGTGCCGCTGACCCTGTCGGTGGTGCGCAGCCTGGTGGTGGAGGTCAGCGGCGAAGCCTACGCTTTCCCGCTGGCCCATATCGAACGCACCCTGGAACTGCCGGCCGAAGCCATCGTGCAGCTCGAAGGCCGCCAGCAGTTCTGGCACGAAGGCCGGCATATCGGTCTGGTCTCGGCCAGCCAGTTGCTCAATCGCCCGGCGACCCCGGGTGACGGGCAGAGCATCAAGGTCGTGGTGATCCGCGAGCGCGAAACGCTGTATGGCGTGGCGGTGGAGCGGCTGATCGGCGAGCGGGTGTTGGTGGTGATGCCCCTCGACGCCCGCCTGGGCAAGATCCAGGACATCTCGGCCGGAGCGCTGCTGGACAACGGCTCGGTGGTGCTGATCGTCGACGTCGAGGACTTGCTGCGTTCGGTGGAAAAACTCCTCAGCACCGGCCGCCTGGAGCGCATCGAACGCGGTGGCGGCGGGGTACGTGAAGTGGCGCGCAAGCGCGTGCTGGTGGTGGACGACTCGCTGACCGTGCGCGAACTGCAACGCAAGCTGCTGAGCAACCGCGGCTACGAAGTGGCGGTGGCGGTGGACGGGATGGATGGCTGGAACGCGCTGCGCAGCGAGGACTTCGACCTGCTGATCACCGACATCGACATGCCGCGCATGGACGGCATCGAGCTGGTCACCCTGTTGCGCCGCGACAGTCGCCTTCAATCGTTGCCGGTGATGGTGGTGTCCTACAAAGACCGTGAAGAAGACCGGCGACGCGGCCTCGAGGCTGGCGCCGACTATTATCTGGCCAAGGCGAGTTTCCACGATGACGCCTTGCTCGATGCCGTGGTTGAACTGATCGGGGGTGCGCAGGGATGAAAATTGCCATCGTCAACGATATGCCCCTGGCCGTGGAGGCCCTGCGCCGCGCCCTGGCATACGAGCCGGCCCACGAGGTGATCTGGGTCGCCAGCGACGGCGCCGAGGCGGTGCGCCGCTGCGCCGAACAGACCCCGGACCTGCTGCTGATGGACCTGATCATGCCGCAGATGGACGGCGTCGAGGCGACCCGGCGGATCATGGCCGAAACGCCGTGTGCGATCGTGATCGTCACCGTCGATCGCCGGCAGAACGTGCACCGGGTGTTCGAGGCCATGGGCTACGGCGCGCTGGACGTCGTGGACACGCCGGCCCTCGGCGGCGGCGACCCCAAGGAAGCGGCGGCGCCGCTGTTGCGCAAGATCTTCAATATTTCCTGGCTGATCGGCCAGCAGCGCGCCAGCAGCGTGCGCCCCGTGTCGGCACCGTTGCGCCAGGCCGCGCAACGCCAGGGGCTGGTGGCCATCGGCTCGTCCGCGGGCGGGCCGGCGGCGCTGGAGGTGTTGCTCAAAGGCCTGCCCAAGGAGTTTCCGGCATCCATCGTGCTGGTTCAGCATGTCGATCAAGTGTTCGCCGCGGGCATGGCCGAATGGCTCAGCAGCGCTTCCGGCCAGACCGTTCGCCTGGCCCGCGAAGGCGAGCCGCCGCAGCCGGGCCAGGTGTTGTTGGCCGGCACCAACCACCATATTCGCCTGCTCGCCGATTGCACCCTGGCCTACACCGCCGAGCCGGTGAATGAAATCTACCGCCCCTCGATCAATGTGTTTTTCGAGAGCGTGGCGCGGTTCTGGCGCGGCGATGCGGTGGGCGTGCTGCTCACCGGCATGGGCCGCGATGGTGCGCAAGGGCTCAAGCTCATGCGTCAGCAGGGTTACCTGACCATCGCCCAGGACCAGCAGAGCAGTGCGGTGTACGGCATGCCCAAGGCGGCCGTCGCCATCGACGCGGCCGTGGAAGTGCGTCCGCTGGAGCGGATAGCCCCACGACTAATGGAAATTTTCCCGAAATGACGATATGTATTCAGCCACGCCGGCCCGCCGGCAGTGCCCAGGTGACAGCGCATGAATGATCTACCGATCGACGGCTTTGCAGCCTCTGACGAGAACTCGGCGATGGTCCTGCTGGTCGATGACCAGGCGATGATCGGCGAAGCCGTGCGCCGTGGCCTTGCCCAGCAAGAAAACATCGACTTCCATTTCTGTGCCGACCCGCACGAGGCGGTGGCCCAGGCCATCCGCATCAAGCCGACGGTGATTCTCCAGGACCTGATCATGCCGGGCCTGGACGGCCTGACCCTGGTGCGTGAATACCGCAGCAACCCGGCGACCCAGGACATCCCGATCATCGTCCTGTCGACCAAGGAAGACCCGCTGGTCAAGAGCGCGGCCTTTGCCGCCGGGGCCAACGACTATCTGGTCAAACTGCCGGACAACATCGAGCTGGTGGCGCGCATCCGCTATCACTCGCGCTCCTACCTGACCTTGCTGCAGCGCGACGAAGCCTACCGCGCGCTGCGGGTCAGCCAGCAGCAACTGCTCGACACCAACCTGGTGCTGCAGCGGCTGATGAACTCCGACGGCCTCACCGGGCTGTCCAACCGCCGCCATTTCGACGAATACCTCGAACTGGAATGGCGCCGGGCAATGCGCGAGCAGTCGCAACTGTCGCTGCTGATGGTCGATGTCGACTACTTCAAGTCGTTCAACGACACCTTCGGCCATCTCGCCGGCGACGAGGCCCTGCGCCAGGTCGCCGAAGCCATCCGTTCCTGCTGCGCCCGGCCCAGCGACCTGCCGGCGCGCTACGGCGGCGAGGAATTCGCCCTGGTGCTGCCCAACACCTCGCCGGGCGGTGCCCGGCTGGTGGCGGAAAAACTGCGCCAGACCGTTGAAGCCGCGCGCATCGCCCACATCATGCCCAAGCCGGATTCCTGGCTGACCGTCAGCATCGGCCTGGCGACCCAGACCCCGGCCGTCGGCAGCCACTGCCGGCAACTTATCTCGGCGGCGGACAACGCCCTCTACCAGGCCAAGAACAACGGCCGCAATCAGGTCGGCATCGGCTGATGGCGACCTGAACTGCAACCTGTCGCGTCGACGCGCGCGGCTTGCCGTGCGCGGCCTCTCGTGCGCTATACTCTCCGGCTTTTCACAGAATCCGCACGAGAGCCGCCCGCCCATGGAAATCAATCCGATCCTGAATACCATCAAGGACCTCACCGAGCGTTCCGAGTCTATTCGGGGGTATCTTTGACTACGATCACAAGCATGACCGCCTGATCGAAGTCAACCGCGAGCTCGAAGACCCGAACGTCTGGAACAAACCCGAGTACGCCCAGGAACTGGGCCGCGAGCGCGCCACCCTGGCACAGATCGTCGAGACCCTGGACGGCTTGTCCGGTGGTCTGGCCGATTGCCGCGACCTGCTGGACATGGCCGTCGAAGAAGACGATGAAGGCGCGGTCAACGACGTCGTCAGCGAGCTTGACCGCCTGCGCGAGTCGCTCGAGAAGCTCGAATTCCGCCGGATGTTCAGCGGCGAGATGGACATGAACAACGCCTACCTGGACATCCAGGCCGGTTCCGGCGGCACCGAGGCCCAGGACTGGGCCAACATCCTGCTGCGCATGTACCTGCGCTGGGCGTCCAAGCGTGGCTTCGACGCCACCATCATGGAATTGTCCGAGGGTGAAGTCGCCGGCATCAAGGGCGCTACCGTGCACATCAAGGGCGAATACGCCTTTGGCTGGCTGCGGACCGAGATCGGCGTGCACCGCCTGGTGCGCAAGAGCCCGTTCGACTCCGGCGCCCGTCGCCACACCTCGTTCTCGGCGGTGTTCGTTTCGCCCGAGATCGACGACAAGGTCGAAATCGAGATCAACCCGTCCGACCTGCGCATCGACACCTACCGCTCCTCCGGTGCCGGTGGTCAGCACGTAAACACCACCGACTCGGCCGTACGTATCACCCACGTACCGACCAACACCGTGGTGAGCTGCCAGAACGAACGCTCCCAGCACGCCAACAAGGACACCGCCATGAAAATGCTGCGGGCCCGGTTGTACGAGCAGGAAATCCAGCGCCGCAACGCCGCCTCCCAGGCACTGGAAGACACCAAGTCGGACATCGGCTGGGGTCACCAGATCCGCTCCTACGTTCTGGATGCTTCGCGGATCAAAGACCTGCGCACCAACATCGAGCGCAGCGACTGCGACAAGGTGCTCGACGGCGATATCGACGAATACCTGGAAGCGAGCCTCAAACAGGGGCTGTAACCGCGACACCCATGCGCGAGGCAATGCCCGTAGCCAGCGGGCTTGCCCGCGATCCCCGGTCCGCGACCTGGGACAACGAACCCTGATGGAAAAAGTGACGACATGAGCGATCTACAACTCGACCCGCAAGCCCAGCAACAGGAAGAAAACGCCCTGATCGCCCTGCGCAAGGAAAAGCTTGCCGCAGAACGCGCCAAGGGCCAGGCCTTCCCCAACGACTTCCGCCGCGACAGCTACTGCAACGACCTGCAGAAACAGTATGTCGACAAGACCAAGGAAGAGCTGGAAGCTGCAGCGATCCCGGTCAAGGTTGCCGGTCGCATCATGCTCAACCGTGGTTCGTTCATGGTGATCCAGGACATGACCGGGCGCATCCAGGTCTACGTCAACCGCAAGACCCTGCCGGAAGAAACCCTGGCTGCGGTCAAGACCTGGGACCTGGGCGACATCATCGCCGCCGAAGGCACCCTGGCCCGTTCCGGCAAGGGCGACCTGTACGTTGAAATGACCAACGTGCGCCTGCTGACCAAGTCGCTGCGTCCGCTGCCGGACAAGCACCACGGCCTGACCGACACCGAGCAGCGCTATCGCCAGCGCTACGTCGACCTGATCGTCAACGAGGAAACCCGCGAGACCTTCCGCGTGCGTTCCCTGGTCATCTCCCACATCCGCAGCTTCCTGGCCAAGCGCGACTTCCTCGAAGTCGAGACGCCGATGCTGCAGACCATTCCTGGCGGCGCTGCAGCCAAGCCGTTCGAAACCCACCACAACGCGCTGGACATGCCGATGTTCCTGCGTATCGCCCCGGAGCTGTACCTCAAGCGCCTGGTGGTCGGTGGTTTCGAGAAAGTGTTCGAGATCAACCGCAACTTCCGCAACGAAGGCGTTTCGACCCGGCACAACCCTGAATTCACCATGCTCGAGTTCTACCAGGCCTACGCCGACTACAACGACAACATGGACCTCACCGAGGAACTGTTCCGCGAGCTGGCACAGCTTGTTCTGGGCAGCACCGACGTGCCTTACGGCGAGAAAGTCTTCCACTTCGGCGAGCCGTTCGTGCGCCTGAGCGTGTTCGACTCGATCCTCAAGTACAACCCGGAACTCACCGAGGCTGACCTGCTGGACGTCGACAAGGCGCGAGCCATCGCCAAGAAAGCCGGCGCCAAGGTGCTCGGCCACGAAGGCCTGGGCAAGCTGCAGGTGATGATTTTCGAAGAGTTGGTGGAGAGCAAGCTGGAACAGCCGCACTTCATCACCGAATACCCGTTCGAAGTCTCGCCGCTGGCCCGTCGCAACGACAAGAACCCGAACGTCACTGACCGCTTCGAGCTGTTCATTGGTGGTCGCGAGATCGCCAACGCCTACTCCGAGCTCAACGACGCTGAAGACCAGGCCGAGCGCTTCATGGCCCAGGTGGCCGAGAAGGACGCCGGTGACGACGAAGCCATGCACTACGACGCCGACTTCGTCCGCGCCCTGGAGTACGGCATGCCGCCAACGGCGGGTGAAGGTATCGGTATCGACCGTCTGGTGATGCTGCTGACCAACTCGCCGTCGATCCGCGATGTGATCCTGTTCCCGCACATGCGTCCGCAGGCCTGATTTCGTCAGGTTTGATGGCCTCATCGCTGTCTTGTCGAGGCGCCGAGCCGCTTCGATGAGGCCCGCGAGAGCAACATGAATCAGCCGCCCTTGGCGGCTTTTTCATGCCTGTAAATCCCAGATTTCGAGGTAACCCGCCAGTGACTCTCCCCATGACACAACAAGGCGCTGCTGGCGTCGCCACCGCAGTGGCAGAAAGCGTGCAGTACCAAGGCCGCAAGGCCAGCCGGCAGGGCAGCGAACAGCGCCGCCAGCAGATTCTCGACGCGGCCATGCGCATTGTCGTGCGTGACGGCGTGCGTGGCGTGCGCCATCGCGCGGTGGCGGCGGAGGCGGGCGTGCCGCTGTCGGCCACCACTTACTACTTCAACGATATCCAGGACCTGCTCAGCGACACCTTCGCCCAGTACGTCGAACGCAGCGCCGCCTACATGGCCAAGCTGTGGGAGAACACCGAGGTGATCCTGCGCCAGTTGCTCGCCCAGGGCGATGGCAGCCCGGCCTCGCGGGCGCGGCTGGCCGACGAGGTGGCGAAGATGACCGCCGAGTACGTCCAGCGCCAATTGCACAACCGCCGCGACTTCCTCATGGCCGAGCAGGCGTTCCGCCAGGAAGCCCTGCTGTGCCCGCGTCTGGCCGAGTTGGTGAAGCTGCACGAGCAGATTCTGCTGCGTGGCGCCTGCCAGCTTTTGCAGGTCGTGGGCTCGCGCCAGCCGCAGCAAGACGCCATTGTGTTGACGGCAATAATCGAGCAGATGGAATATCAGGGCCTGCTCGATGCCGCAAAACCGCAGGCTGAAGGGCAGATGCTCGCTATTCTTGTCCGTTACCTGCATCTGGTGCTGGCGGCGGACTGAGCCGCGAGCCCCTCAAGGAGAACCCGATGAAAGCCTGGCGTGTGCTGCTGGCCCTGTCTTTCCTGCTGTTGAACGGCTGTCTGGTGACATTCAACGAGCCGATCCCGGCCAACGAGCCGGCACCCAAGGCCCTGTTGGGCAAGTGGACCAGCAAGGATGCCTGGGGCGAACCCCTGACCCTGCTGATCAGCCGCTCCGGTGGCAACGCCTACAAGGCGGTGGCCACGGCCAAGAGCAAGCCGCGTCAGGAATACGCGTTCACCGTGTCGCGCCATGGCAACCGCTGGTATCTCTCGGCGGGCGTGCCGAAGGCCATGGGCGGGAATTTCCTGATCGGCGGCTTCGAAGTGATCGATAACAAGGAACTGGTGGTCTACAACCTCGATGTCGAGCAGGTCAACCAGGCCCTGGAAAAGAAAGAACTCAGCGGCCGCACCATCGAAGTGCCGGAAGACAACGGCGACGGCGTGTTGATCGACAGCCCGGTGGCACGCGTCCTGGCCTACCTGGATGACCCGGCCAACTCCGACCTGTTCGTCGAAGTGGCCCGTTTCCAGCGTGCCGGCAAATAATTGAAACGAGGAGTGGGGCGTGGACGAGTACCAGCAGACGATACGGACCCTGTCTGATCGCATTGTTCAGGCGCAGACGCCGATTCGCGTGCTCGATGCGGTGAAGTGGGACGACAACATCCGCCAGGGCTTTCTCAAGGCCAAGGGCAAGGAGCCACCGGCGGTGGACCGCGCCTATTACCAGAACCGGCCCTTGTCGTTCGACTCCGGCGCGCTGAAGCTGGAATTCCAGAACATCGAGCGCGACATCACCCGCCGCCTGGGTCAGTTCAACCCGGTCGGGCAGATCATGCGACGCATGTGCAAGGAGTACCGCATGGTGGTGCGCATGCTCGAAGCACGCGGCACCGAAGACTTCGGGCTGATCTCCCAGGAGCTCTACGGTGCGGCCTCCGACGCCTTCCACGCCGGCGACCCGACCCTCGCCGACCTCGGCCTGATGCTCTCGGACTACCTGAACAACATCGACGGCCGGGGCGACCTCAAGGACGAACCGAAGAACCTCTGCGCCAAGGAAGCGGTGCAAATCCTCCAGCAGCGCCTGAACAAGGTGTTCGGCGAGGCCGAGGGCACCATCCGGGTGTTCGAGTCGGACGGCATCGTCGCCGACGCGGCGGCGGGCGCCGACTACATCAAGATCCGCGCCGACGCCATGTTCAACAGCCGCGACGTCCGCGCGCTGGAGGTCCACGAGGGGCTGGTGCACGTCGGCACCACCCTCAACGGCCTGAACCAGCCGATCTGCACCTTCCTCGCCAAGGGCCCGCCCTCGTCGACGGTTACCCAGGAAGGCCTGGCGATCCTCATGGAGGTCATCGCTTTCGCGTCCTACCCGAGCCGCCTGCGCAAGCTGACCAACCGCACCCGCGCCATCCACATGGTCGAGGAGGGCGCCGATTTCCTGCAGGTCTACGAATTCTTCCGCGCCCAGGGTTTCGAGATGGCGGAAAGCTACGGCAATGCCAGCCGGGTGTTCCGCGGCTCGGTGCCCAATGGCCTGCCGTTCACCAAAGACTTGTCCTACCTCAAGGGCTTCATCATGGTTTACAACTACATTCAGTTGGCCGTGCGCAAGGGCAAACTCGAACAGATACCACTGCTGTTCTGCGGCAAGACCACCCTGGAAGACATGCGAACCCTGCGCCAACTGGTGGACGAAGGCCTGGTGGAACCGCCCAAGTACCTGCCGGAGCAGTTCCGCGACCTTAACGCGCTGTCGGCCTGGATGTGTTTCTCCAACTTCCTCAACCACCTGAGCCTGGACCGGATTGAAGCCGACTACTCGAACATTCTCTGAGCGCTGGCGCGGGCTGTTCGCCCTGGGCCTGATGCTGCTCGGCCTGTCCGGGTGCAGCTCGCTGCTGTTCTATCCCGAGCCCGGCCAGCCGTTCACGCCGGAGAAAGCCAAGCTGGCCTGGCGCGACGTCAGCCTGACCGCCGAGGACGGCACTCGCCTGCACGGTTGGTGGCTGCCGGCCAAGGACGGCGTGGAGGTCAAAGGCACCGTGCTGCACCTGCACGGCAACGGCGGCAACCTGGCCTGGCATCTGGGCGGCAGCTACTGGTTGCCGGAGCAGGGCTATCAGGTGCTGATGATCGATTACCGCGGTTACGGACTGTCCGAAGGCAAACCCGGTCTGCCCGAGGTCTACCAGGACATCGGCGCCGCCCTCGACTGGCTGCAAAAGGCCCCGGAAGTCCAGGACAAACCGCTGGTGCTGCTGGGGCAAAGCCTCGGCGGGGCCATGGCGATCCACTACCTGGCGCAGCACCCTGACCAGGCGCAGCGCTTCAAGGCACTGGTGTTCGACGGTGTTCCGGCGAGTTATCGCGCGGTGGGGCGCTTCGCCCTGAGTACATCGTGGATGACCTGGCCGCTGCAGGTGCCGCTGTCATGGATGGTGCCTGATGGCGACAGCGCTATCCGTTCCATCGGCCTGCTGAAAACCCCGCCGAAACTGTTCTTCCACAGCATCGATGACAACCTGGTGCCCATGGACAACGGCATCCGCCTGTACCAGGCCGCGCCGCCGCCGCGGGTATTGCAGTTGGTACGCGGTGCCCATGTGCAGACCTTCGCCGACCCGACCTGGCGCCAGGTGATGCTGCGTTTCCTGGACGATCCCGAACATTTCAACGGCCTGCGTCGCCTGGCCGAAGTCCCCAATTATCCTGACGAGAAGTCGCAATGAGTGAAGAACGCAACGCCGTCCCCCTGATCATTACCGGAGTCTGCAGCATCGTCGGTACCGTGTGCGCCCTGTGGTACTACGGTTACCTGCATTTCGCCAAACCGGAGGATGCCCTGCTGTTGTCGGAATTCACCATGCTCAAGACGGTGCCGGGCGAGGACTACAAAATCGCCCTGACCCCCGCGCCGCAAATGGCGCAGTGCATCGATGGCGTGCTGGTGCTGTTCGACATGCAGCAGAAAGGCCTGACCGGCGTGCTGGTGGACAACAAGAAGCAGGCGGTGCGCTGCATGGGGCAGGAGACGCCGCAGCAGACGGAGTGATTGCAAAAAAGCCATTGCGGGCTGCCGGCTCCACAAGCGCTGTGGAATCCGGCTTGCCGGCGATGGCTTTTATACCGTCAATGGGTGATGCGAGCTGCCGCAGCCCCGTAGACCTGGTTTCTCTCTCGCTTGCCAACGGCAATCACCAACACGACCAGCCGGTCTTCGAGGACTTGATAAACCAACCGATATCCGATGCTTTGCAGCTTGATCTTGTAGCAATCCGGCATTCCCGCAAGCTTGTCGGCTTCGACCCGAGGCCAGGCCAGGCGGGATTTCAGTTTTTTCGCCAATTGCAGCCGGATCGAAGCGTCCAGTTGGTCGAATTCCTTTCTGGCCTTCAGGTTGAACTCCAGCCAATAGTCAGTTGCCGGATCCTTCGGCGTCCGCGATGAGCTCATCGATATCTACCCTGACGGCAGGCTCCCCACGCCGTTGCCTGACCAGTTCCGCCAGTTGCGCATCATCGATCAGTTCCATCATCGCTTCGTAGCGATCTGGCGGCACCGCATAGAACGCGGGCTCATTTCTGTTGAGGATGACAACGGTTTCGCCGTTGGCTTCGCGCAGGGTACCCATGGGGTCTTTTTTAAGGTCGGTGACCGATGCGGCTACATCGGCCAGGACCGCGAATGTCATTGCCATGGCAACATTTCCTGATGGGGTGCGCTGTCGGGAGGTGCCTCGTTTCAGGTAGGCCATGGCTGATATCGAACACCAGCGGCTTTGCCGGAAGCGAAGTAACGCGATGGTAGTTCTTTTTGTGGTGCTTTTAAAGGTGCTTTAAGTGGTGTTTTTAATGTGGCAGAGCAAAAAAATCCCGCCAATCTGGCGGGATTTTTCATTTCAGCCTGACGCTTATTGCGCGCTGCTCACGCTACGCGGTGCCACTGGCTGGTTGTCGTTGGAGATGGTCACCTCCACGCGACGGTTTTGCGCACGGCCCGAGTTGCTGCTGTTATCGGCAACCGGGTATTCCTTGCCATAGCCCTGGGCAACGATACGGGCCGGGTCGACACCGGCACGGACCAGCGCCATGCGCACGGAGTTGGCGCGACGCTCGGACAGGCCCTGGTTGTAGTTGGCGCTACCGGTGCTGTCGGTGTAGCCCTCGACGATCACCTTGCGGTCAGGGTTTTCCTGGAGGAACTGCGCCAGCTTGGTGATGTTCGGGAAGGCGCTGCTTTTCAGCTCGGCCTTGTTGTAGTCGAACAGCACGTCGCCGAAGGTCACCAGGGTGCCGCGTTCGGTCTGCTTGGCGTTGAGACTTTCCTGCAACTTCTTGATTTGCGCGTCACGGGCGTCCAGGCGGGCCTGGGCGCGCTGGGCGGCGGCGTTTTTCAGGTTGGCCTCGGCAGTGCGCAGGGCGATGGTTTGCTTGGCCACTTCGACGCGCTGGTTGGTCAGGTAGGCGAGCTGGTCGACCTTCTTGTTGTCTTCCTTGTCCATGTAGGCCTTGTCGGCCTTGTTCAGCCAGTCCTGGGCGTCCTTGGTTTCAAGGGCTGCGACCTTGCTCGACTGCGGATCGCTCTGCAGCGCGGAGAAGTTGGTGCGGGCTGACTCCAGATTCGGGTTCGGCTGGTGGGCGCAGGCGACCAGGCCGATGCTCATGGCCAGGAGGGCGGGGATCATCACGTGGTTACGCATAGTGTTCATCCTTTAATCAATTCGAAGTGCACGGGGCAATGGCGCGCTTACTGCGGCTGGGTGGGCTCGGCGGCGCGCATACCTTCTTCGCGCAGTTCCTGAACGCCCTGACGGGAGTCCTGCAGGGCTTTCTGGGCTTTCATGGCCTGGGCCTTGCGCTCTGCGACGCGGGCATCCCATTCCGCCTGTTCGGCCAGCAGCTTCGCTTCGTCATACTTCTTGTCGTGCATGGCGATTTCGGCTTGCTTGAACTTGTCCTGGGCGGCCTTCATTTCCACGGCGGCGTACTCGGTACCACCGGCGCTGACGGCGGAATTGACCGCCGACTGGGTCACGGCGTACTGCTCGGTGGGTGGCTTGCCAGCACAACCGGCCAATACCAGGCTACTGCCCAGGGCCAGCGCGGCCAGCTTGATCCCGCGCAGTTGGAACGGGGTTTTCTCGATGCGGGTCTTCATGGTGGTCAACTCCATTGGATCACTCCTGATGAACGACGAGTTCCGTAACAGTCCATCGACTTGGCTCCTTCACCCAGAGCTGACGGAGCTCGCAGTGAAGGGTTTTTTGCCGTAGTGGCTATGGGCTGTGACTGGACCGTTTTTTCAAAAGTTCAGAAAAAGTACCGCTTGTTAGGCGATTTTTTCTGACTAATCGGTCAGTGGGGTTTCGCGGGAACTTTGCCGGTGTGGCGGGGTATTGCGGGGATTTGGAAGCCATGTGCGCCGCCTCGCGCGCAGGCGCGAGGCGGCACAAAGGTGCAGGAAAGAAGGCTGGCAATCAGTGCTTCGAGGTGTCCTCGCCACTGCTCAGCGTCCGCAGATGCCGACGCGACAGTGCAAGAAAGCGCGGCGTCGCACCGACGTCCTCATACAGCGGATCACCTTCCTCATCGGTGGCGATCACCTGCTTCCCCTGAATGTAGGGAAAGCTCGCTTCCAGCTCTTCCAGGGCGGCACCGAGCAGTTCGCCGAGCAGTTCCTCGGGGCGGCGCTTGGGGTACATCTCGGCCAGGGCCGCCAGTCGCGCCGCAGCCTCGACGTCCAGGTACAGCGTGTGACCAGTGGGGCTCAGGCGTCCTTTTGCGTTCTGTTCCCAGTACTGGGCGAGTTCGCGAATTTTCATGATGTCCTCTGTGTAAGCCAATGGGCCTGGTTAAAGCGTAGCCACTTGGCCGAAGGCTGCGCCTTGAAAGCACGACCGGTACTGGGGCACTCTGCTGGCAACGCGGTTTTTCCAGGTGTGGAGAAGGTTGATGACCGATATCGATGTGCGCTTGCGTGAAGATGTTCATCTGTTGGGCGAATTGCTGGGGGACACTGTGCGCGAACAGCACGGCGAGGCCTTCCTGCAGAAGATCGAGGCGATCCGCCACAGTGCCAAGGCCGATCGCAGTGGCGGCGAGGAGCAACTGAGTTCGACCCTCGCGGACCTCGCGGACGACGAACTGTTGCCGGTCGCCAGGGCCTTCAACCAGTTTCTTAACCTCGCCAACATCGCCGAGCAGTACCAACTGATTCGCCGGCGCGACGAAGACCAGCCCGAGCCCTTCGAGGCGACGGTGCTGCCCGAACTGCTGGCCCGGCTCAAGGCTGCGGGTCACAGCGACGATGCCCTGGCCCGTCAGCTCGGCAAGCTCAATATCGAGCTGGTATTGACCGCCCACCCCACCGAAGTGGCCCGCCGTACCCTGATTCAGAAATACGACGCCATCGCCGCGCAATTGTCGGCCCAGGACCACCGCGACCTGACCGCCGCCGAGCGTGAGCAGGTGCGTGAGCGCCTGCAACGACTGATCGCCGAAGCCTGGCACACCGAGGAAATTCGCCGCACCCGGCCAACCCCGGTGGACGAGGCCAAGTGGGGCTTCGCGGTGATCGAACACTCCCTCTGGCACGCCATCCCCAGTCATATGCGCAAGGCCGACAAGGCCCTGCACGACGCCACCGGGCTGCGCTTGCCACTGGAATCGGCGCCGATCCGCTTCGCTTCGTGGATGGGCGGCGACCGTGATGGCAACCCCAATGTCACCGCCAGCGTGACCCGCGAAGTGCTGCTGCTGGCGCGCTGGATGGCGGCGGATCTGTTCCTGCGTGACGTCCACTCGCTGGCCGCCGAGCTGTCGATGCAACAAGCCAGCCCGGCTTTGCGGGCCAAGGTCGGCGAATGCGCCGAGCCGTACCGCGCGGTGCTCAAGCCACTGCGCGAGCGCCTGCGGGAAACCCGAGCGTGGGCCCAGTCGGCACTGAGCGCGCCGCAGATTCCGGGGCCCTTGGTGCTGCAGGACAACCGCGAGCTGTTCGAGCCGCTGCACCTGTGTTTCGAGTCGCTGCACGAATGCGGCATGGGCGTGATCGCCGATGGTCCGCTGCTGGATTGCCTGCGCCGTGCGGTCACCTTCGGCCTGTTCCTGGTGCGCCTCGATGTGCGCCAGGACTCCAGCCGTCATGCCGCCGCGCTTAGCGAGATCACCGACTACCTGGGCCTCGGTCGCTACGCCGACTGGAACGAAGAGGCGCGCATTGACTTCCTCCAGCGCGAACTGAGCAGCCGCCGGCCGCTACTGCCGGCGCATTTCAAGCCGCAGGCGGACACCGCCGAGGTGCTCGCCACCTGCCGCGAGATCGCCAACGCCCCGGCGGCCTCGCTGGGTTCCTACGTCATTTCCATGGCCGGCGCCGCCTCCGATGTGTTGGCGGTGCAGTTGTTGCTCAAGGAAGCCGGCCTGCTGCGGCCGATGCGCGTGGTGCCGCTGTTCGAAACCCTGGCTGACCTCGACAACGCCGGTCCGGTGATGGAGCGTCTGCTTGGTCTTCCGGGCTACCGCGCCGGGCTGCACGGCCCGCAGGAAGTGATGATCGGCTACTCCGATTCGGCCAAGGATGCCGGCACCACGGCGGCGGCCTGGGCGCAGTACCGGGCCCAGGAAACCCTGGTGCGAATCTGCCGCGAGCAGGAAGTGGA
Organism: Pseudomonas sp. 20P_3.2_Bac5; assembly: GCF_025466035.1. Taxonomy (NCBI): domain Bacteria; kingdom Pseudomonadati; phylum Pseudomonadota; class Gammaproteobacteria; order Pseudomonadales; family Pseudomonadaceae; genus Pseudomonas; species Pseudomonas sp. 20P_3.2_Bac5. The sequence goes on from NZ_JANLOA010000121.1 coordinate 15,251, forward strand.
ATTGCTGTTGTTCCACGGCCGTGGTGGCACCGTTGGCCGTGGCGGCGGCCCGGCGCACGCGGCGATCCTGTCGCAGCCACCGGGGTCGGTAGCCGGGCGCTTCCGTACCACCGAGCAGGGCGAGATGATCCGTTTCAAGTTCGGCCTGCCGGATATCGCCGAACAGAACCTCAACCTCTACCTGGCCGCGGTGCTTGAAGCCACCTTGCTGCCACCGCCGCCGCCGCAGCCAGCGTGGCGCGAGGTGATGGACCAACTGGCCGCCGACGGGGTCAAGACGTACCGCGGCGTCGTGCGAGAAAACCCCGATTTCGTCGAGTACTTCCGCCAGTCCACCCCGGAGCAGGAACTGGGTCGCCTGCCGCTGGGCAGTCGCCCGGCCAAGCGCCGTGCCGGGGGAATCGAAAGCCTGCGGGCGATTCCGTGGATCTTCGGCTGGACCCAGACCCGCCTGATGCTCCCCGCCTGGCTTGGCTGGGAAGCGGCGCTGAACAATGCCCTGGCGCGTGGCCAAGGGCCGTTGTTGCAGCAGATGCGCGAGGAGTGGCCATTCTTCCGCACGCGCATCGATATGCTGGAGATGGTCCTGGCCAAGGCCGACGCTGATATCGCCCGCTCCTACGACGAACGTCTGGTGCAACCGGAACTGCGACCTTTAGGTGCACATTTGCGCGACCTATTGTCGCAGGCGTGCCAGGTAGTACTGGGGCTGACCGGCCAGCCGGTGCTACTGGCGCACAGCCCGGCGACCCTGGAGTTCATCCGTCTGCGCAATACCTACCTCGATCCGCTGCACCTGCTCCAGGCCGAACTGCTGGCGCGCTCGCGGGAGCGCGAAGCCGCTCTGGACAGCCCGTTGGAGCAGGCCCTGCTGGTGACAGTGGCGGGCATCGCGGCCGGTTTGCGCAACACCGGTTGAGTGTCAGGCGAGCTATTGAAGGGTGTCGGATGACGCCCTTCAGTAGGTAGGAATAAGGTGTAAGAAGCGTCGGTTGCGACGGGCGCAACCCGTGTAGACCGAGGCTTCTTGTCGCAGGTTTTTCCGACTTTCGACCGCTTGTATGGTCCGGGTGCGCTGTGTATCTTGGACAGCCTTTTGACCGATTTGCGGTCATCGCCCGATTTCCTGCGATTCGCCAATCACGCGAATCCATTGATTTGCTTATAAAAAATGAGGAGCACGAGATGCGCGTAATTCTGCTGGGAGCTCCCGGAGCCGGTAAAGGTACTCAGGCAAAGTTCATCACCGAAAAGTTCGGTATTCCGCAGATTTCCACCGGCGACATGCTGCGTGCCGCGGTCAAGGCCGGTACCCCGCTGGGTCTGGAAGCCAAGGCGATCATGGACGCTGGCAAGCTGGTATCCGACGAACTGATCATCAACCTGGTCAAGGACCGCATCGCCCAGCCTGACTGCGTGAACGGTTTCCTGTTCGACGGCTTCCCGCGCACCATTCCTCAGGCTGAAGCCCTGGTGACTGCTGGCGTCGAGCTGGATGCCGTGATCGAGATCGCCGTCGAAGACGAAGAGATCGTTCAGCGCATCGCCGGCCGCCGTGTTCACGAAGGTTCCGGTCGCGTCTACCACATCGTCTACAACCCGCCGAAGGTTGAAGGCAAGGACGACGAAACCGGCGAGCCGCTGGTTCAGCGTAAAGACGACACCGAAGAAACCGTACGTCACCGTCTGTCCGTGTACCACGACCAGACCAAGCCGCTGGTGGACTTCTACCAGAAGCTGGCTGCCAGCAACGGCAAGCCGAAGTACAGCCACATCGAAGGCGTTGGCTCGGTAGAAGCCATCACCGCCAAGGTACTGGCAGCCCTGAGCTGATCCCGTCCCGATGTTTCGCCAACGGCCCGCTTGCGGGCCGTTGTTCGTTTATAATGCCGCTCTTTTTTCTCTCGCCTGGAACCCCCGATGACCACCTTGCTGGCCCTGGATACCGCCACTGAAGCCTGCTCTGTCGCCTTGCTGCACGACGGCAAGATCACGAGCCACTACGAGGTGATTCCGCGCCTGCATGCGCAAAAGCTGCTGCCGATGATCCAGACCCTGCTGGCCGAAGCCGGCGTCGCCTTGTCGGCGGTGGATGCCATCGCCTTTGGCCGTGGCCCGGGCGCCTTCACCGGCGTGCGGATCGCCATCGGCGTGGTGCAGGGCCTGGCGTTCGCCCTGGAGCGTCCGGTGTTGCCTGTGTCGAATCTGGCGGTGCTGGCCCAGCGCGCGCTGCGCGAGCATGGCGCGACCCGCGTTGCCTCGGCCATCGATGCCCGAATGGACGAAGTCTATTGGGGCTGCTATGAGGAACAGGCAGGGGAAATGCGTTTGCAAGGGCTCGAAGCGGTGTTGCCGCCCGAGCAGGTCGCATTGCCCCAAGGGGCGGGCGGCCAGTGGTTTGGCGCCGGTACGGGCTGGGGTTACAGTGAGCGTCTGGCGGTCAAGGTCGAGGGTCAGGATGCGAGCATGCTGCCCCACGCGCTGGACTTGCTGACCCTGGCGCAATTCGCCTGGCAGCGTGGCGAAAGCGTGTCCGCTGACCAAGCGCAGCCGGTGTACCTGCGGGACAAGGTGGCGACGCCAAAAGGCGCCTGATCGCCTCCGGTCGGTTATCGCCAAACGCCGTAAACCTTTTTAGTGATATGTGGTCCAGTTATCAGTCGGGCATTTGCGCAGGAGCTCTGGTGCCGCTAAATTGCCATCATTGTCCCTGAGTATATCGTCATGCGTATCGACGGCTTTTCCTCACAGTCTTATCCGCTCAAGCGCCCCCAGCGCAAAGGGCCGGTGCGTGTGGAAGAGTCGGAGGAAGAGGATCTTCCCGGCGAATTCGAAGTCCAGGCGCAGCCCGCCAGCACCGGCAATGCCAACCGCAGTGCCGGCCTGCCGGCCCGCCCGCAGGACATGATCTTCCCCCGCGCCCGCAACCGCCGCACCAAGCATGCTTTGACCAGTTACATGACCACCGCTGGTTTCGTCGATTGGGAGATGGAAGTACTGGGGCTGGATCTGTACATTTGAGCGGATGAGCCTGTCATCCCTGCCTTATTTTCTCGGTTGTCCATCCTGGAGCGAAAACGCCTGGCGCGACTACCTGTATCCCGCCGATGCCAAGAGCACTGATTTCCTCGCGTTGTACTGCCAGGTCTTCAATGCCGTCGAAGGCAACACCACCTTCTATGCCCGTCCCGCGCCCGCGACTATCCAGCGCTGGGCCCAGGTCATGCCCGAACACTTCCGTTTCACCGCCAAGTTTCCCGGCGACATCAGCCACAGCGGCGATCTGCACGGGCAACTCGACGCTGCGCGGGCCTTTGTCGAACTGCTCAGGCCGCTGGGCGCGCGGGTAGCGCCGTACTGGCTGCAACTGCCGGCGACCTTCAGCCCTGCTCGACTCGGCGAACTGGTGCACTTCATCGACGAGATCGACGTGCCGATTGCCGTGGAAGTGCGCAACAACGCCTTTTTCGCCAAGGGTGAGGACGAGCGCCTGCTCAATCGCCTGCTGCTGGACCGCGGGATCGAGCGCATCTGCCTGGACCCCCGCGCGCTGTTCAGTTGCACCTCGCAGGAGCCCAGCGTGCTCCACGCGCAATCGAAGAAGCCGCGGGTGCCGCCACGTCCGACCGCCTTCAGCCAGCATCCGCAGGTGCGTTTCATTGGCCATCCTGAACTGGAGGCCAACGAAAGCTTCCTCCTGCAATGGCTGGACAAGGTCGCTGCCTGGATCGAAGAAGGGCGCAGCCCCTACGTGTTTCTGCATACCGCTGACAACCGCCTGGCCGCAGCGCTGGCGCAACGTTTCCATTGCGGCCTGATGGAGCGCCTGCCCGGTCTGCCGGCTTTGCCTGAACCCGACCGGGGGCCGCAGGTCGAACAACTTGGCCTGCTGTGATTTCCTGTCGTCTGCCTGGGAGTTCCGACCATGGATGTGCAAACCCTGCGTGCTGAAGCGTTCAAAGCCCTGCATGAGCGCCCCGGCGCTTTCGTGATTCCCAATCCCTGGGATGCGGGCTCGGCAAAAATGCTCGCCAGCCTGGGCTTCGAGGCCCTGGCCACCACCAGCGCGGGACTGGCGTTCTCCCTGGGCCGGCCAGACGCCGAAGGCGCGCTCAGCCGTGAACAGACCCTGGATAACGCCCTGTCCATCGTCGATGCCACCGCCTTGCCGGTGGCGGCGGACCTGGAAAACGGTTTCAGTGACGAACCTTCCGGCTGCGCCGAGACCATCCTGCAAGCGGCGCGTATCGGCCTGGTCGGCGGCTCCATCGAAGACGCGACCGGCCGCGAAGACGAGCCGATCTACAGCTTCCACCGCGCGGTGGAGCGGGTGGAGGCCGCCGTGGCCGCTGCCCGCAGTCTGGACTTCCCCTTCATGCTCTGCGCCCGTGCGGAAAACCTCCTGAACGGCCGCCAGGACCTGGACGACACCATCGCCCGCCTGCAAGCCTTTGCCGAAGCCGGCGCCGACGTGCTCTACGCGCCCGGCCTGCGCAGCGCCGAAGACATTCGCCGGGTGGTGCAGGCGGTCGCGCCGAAACCGGTGAACCTGCTGATGGGCCTGAGCGGGATGACCCTGACCTTCGATGATGTGCAGGCGCTGGGCGTGAAGCGCATCAGCGTTGGTTCGTCGCTGGCCCGCGCCGCCTACGGTGCGTTCTTCGACGCGGCGAAGCGCATTCGCGGCGACGGATGTTTCGACTATGCCGAGCAGGCGCTGCCGTTCGATCAGTTGAACCAGATGTTTCGGCGCTGACCGCCGTGCGCTACGGCGGGCTGGTGCTGCTCGCGGTGCTGGCCGCCGCGGCGCTGTACGGCTGGCAAAAGGGCTGGCGCCTGCCGGATGAGTGGAACCCGTGGGCGCCGCTGAACGTGCGTTCGCCGCCGAACCTGCTGACCTCGTGGAAGCTTGGGCGCCTGCGCGATGATCCCCGGCGCTGTGCCGAGACACTGGCCACCTCCGGCCTGCGCTACACCGCGCAGGCCGACAGCCCCGCGAGTGCGACCTGCCCGCTGAGCAATGTGGTGCGGGTCCAGGACGCGTCGGTGCGATTGAGCAGCAGCTTTCTCGCCACGTGCCCGGTGGCGGTGGCCTTCGCCCTGTTCGAGCGCCACGGCCTGCAACCAGCGGCGCAACGGGTCTTCGGTCAACCGGTGGTGCAGGTGGATCACCTGGGCAGCTTTGCCTGCCGCAATATCTACAACCGCGCCGAAGGCCGGCGTAGCCAACACGCCAGCGCCAACGCTTTGGATATCGCCGGCTTTCGCCTGAAAGACGGCCAGCGCATCGAGCTGCAAAAGGACTGGAACGGGGAGGGGCCCAAGGCGCAGTTCCTGCGTCAGGTCCGCGAGGGTGCCTGCGAGAGTTTCAATACGGTGTTGGGGCCAGACTACAATGCGGCCCATCACAACCACTTTCACCTGGATATGGGCGGCTGGCAGATCTGCCGTTAGGCGGCGATGCGCACGTTGTTCAGCACCACCGGGCGCGCCCATTGCAGGTCGAATTCCAGATCGTGCTGCTGCATGGCCAGGGTGATTTCGTCGAACGGTTCCGGGGCCGGGTCCAGCAGGTTGCGTTCGAGTTCGGCGATCGGCAGGTGCAGCGGGTACGACGACGGCGCCGGGCCTGGCTCCGGGTGCGGATGCCCTTGATGCATGACGACCGGGCGCACCCAACTGCTGGTGGTGTCCAGTTGGCGCTGTTGTTCGATCAGTTCGGCGGCGCTGAAGGGCGGGGCGGGCTTGTCCAGCAGGTCCAGCTCGAACTCGGCGATCGGCAGGAACAGCGGCTCCGGCGGGGTGATTTCGGTGTCTTGCACGTTGCACAGGCGCTGGCTGTGGATCTGCGCCAGGGTCTGGCTGCCGGTGATGGGTTCGCCAGTTTCGACATTCACTTCCTCGACCGGCAGCGGCGCCTGCACCACACCTTCTTCCTGCTGCGCGGCCAGGGCGCGGGCGAAGAAGTCCGACCACAGGTGGCTGACGCCGCCGAGGGTCTGGGTGTTGTGCCGGGCATAGTCACCAACGGGTGAAATGTAGCCGGAAGGAAGTTGAACAATCTCTGACATGGTCGTCGAAGAGCTCTGGCAAAATAGCGCGTACTTTTTTTATCGGCAGTCGTCGCCGATCTTTAACTTTTTTTCAGCAGGAAGGTGAGCGTGGAGCATCGGTTGGAAGGCGGGATCCGGGTCGAGGCTCTGGCTGCGGACTATCAGGCGCGGGCCGAGCAGTGGGCGGCGCGGCTGGGCTTGCCGCTGCTGGATGACGACGCCGCGTTCGCCGTGCAGGTCGGGCCTGACGGGTTGCAGATCCAGCAACTCGGTCCGCAGGCGCCGGGGCCAGTGCGGGTGGACTTCGTCGAGGGCGCCGCGGCGCATCGACGGGTTTATGGTGGCGGTAGTGGACAGATGATCGCCAAGGCGGTGGGTATCGCCCAAGGCGTGCGGCCGCAGGTGCTGGATGCCACGGCGGGGCTGGGCAAGGACGCGTTCGTGCTCGCTAGCCTCGGCTGCCAGATGCAGTTGATCGAGCGTCAGCCGCTGGTGGCAGCGTTGCTGGAAGATGGCCTGGCCCGCGCCGCAGGGGATGCCGAAGTGGGTGCGATCGTTGCCCGGATGAACCTGCTGCACGGCAACGCCATCGAGCGCATGCGTGACTGGCAGGGCGAGGCGCCGCAGGTGATCTACCTCGACCCGATGTTCCCGCATCGCGACAAGAGCGCCCTGGTAAAAAAGGAAATGCGCGTATTCCGCCCGCTGGTGGGCGATGACCTCGACGCCCCCGCGCTGCTCGAAGCGGCCCTGGCGCTGGCGACTCACCGGGTGGTAGTCAAGCGCCCGCGCAAGGCGCCGATCATCGACGGGCCGAAGCCGAGCCATAGCCTGGAGGGCAAATCCAGCCGCTATGACATTTATCCGAAGAAGGCGCTGAAGCCTTAGCGTTTTCGAGGGCCTTACCGTGTGGGAGCCGGTCTTGCCGGCGATGAGGCCCTCAGGTTTTCACACCCGATAAGCCCGCAAAAACAGTTTCACCACTTCCTGCACATGCGCCTCGGCGGCCTCGGGCTCCAGCGGCGGCCCATAGCCCAGCAGCAGACGGAAATTGGCGCCACCCTTGAGCAGGCAGAAAAAATGCTCCGCCGCCGTTGCCGGATTTGCAATCCGCAGCATCCCGCGTTCATCCGCCAGGCGCAGCAACACCTCGGTCTCGCGCAGCACCCGTAACGGCCCCGCCTCGAAGAAAATCTGCCCGAGCTTCGGGTCCTGGTGCCCCTGCGCAATGATCAGGCGGTGCAGCTTGACCGAGTGATCGCTGTTGATCAGCACTTGGAAGCCGCGCCCGATCTTCACCAGCACCTGTTCCAGCGGCACGCCTTCGGGCAACTCGAAAATCAACCCGGGCAATTGCGCCTGGCAGGTGGCGATGATCGCCGCGGTGAACAGCGTTTCCTTGTCGTTGAAGTGGCTGTAGACCGTGAGTTTCGACACCCCCGCCGCTGTCGCGACGGCATCCATGCTGGTGCTGGCGTAGCCATTGGTGAGGAACAGCGCCTTGGCGGCGTCGAGGATGGCCTGGCGCTTGGCCAGGTCCTTGGGCCGGCCGGGGCCGTTGGACACTGCGGAATCGTTGGGCATGGCTCGTGTTTACAGGCTGCGAAGGGGCACATGGTACATGCGCGTGGCCTATCGAGCGCAATCCTCGCGTGACGACCGGCCAGGCCCTGACCCGGAGGCGGGGCGCTGGCCGTGAGACGACCGACCACGTCAGATCATTGTTTGCCGGCTTCGTTGAGCTTGTTCACCAACGCCTTCGCCACCTCGTGATCGGAAAACGGGTTTTGCCCGGTGATCAGTTCCCGGTCCACCACCACGTTCGGGCTCCAGGCCGTGGCGTAACTCATGTTGCCGCCCGCGCCTGCCATTGCCTTGGCCGGGTAGAACAGGATGCGCTCGCCGTCGAGCGAGCTTTCGAAGACCTGCTCTTCCGGGTCGGCAAAGATGGTCATGCGGTAGCCCTGATAGATCCAGTCTCTGGCCGCCGGTTTCTCGCCACGCGCCAGCGCCGCCTGATAACCGGCCGGGTCGGCCTGGGCGGATAGCAGTGCAATCGGGCCATGGCAGATCGCTGCGGTCGGCTTGCCGGCCTGATGGAAATGCCGCAGCAGGGCGCCCACTTCCGGGTTGTTGGCGAGATCGATCAGCGGCGCGTGACCGCCCGGGATGAACAGGCCGGCATAGCGGTCCAGGTCCCCCGCCAGCACTTCCTTGATCGACAGGGTGTCGTTGATGTCCGGCAAGCCTTGCACCACCTTCTCGATGCGCTGCATTTCCGCCGCATCACCGGCGAAGTACTGCGGATCGACGGAAAGCTTGTCGACGCTCGGCGCATTGCCCTTCGGCGTGACCAGCACCAGTTTGTAGCCGGCCTTGATCAGTTGGTCGGCCGGCACACCGAATTCGTTGAGGTAGTAGCCGGTCGCGTAGTGCTTGCCGTCTTTGAGCGGCAGCACGTTCTCGCTGGACAACAGCACCAGCACTTCGCCTTTGGGCGCGGCGGCGGCGGTGCCGGCGAGCAGCGCGCCGGTTACCGCCAGCGCTATTTTGGTGGTCTTGGTCATTGCAGGCTCCTGATCAGTTGAAGGGGGCGAGGTCCAGTGGGCGAGCCAGGCGCACCTGGGTAGGCGAGGCCAGCCAGTCGGCGGTGGCGCTGCGGTAAGCCTGGTAATGCGGGCTCTGGCGATGGGCTTCGACAGCGGCGTCATCGCGGTACAGTTCGAACAGCTCGAAGGTCGGCGAGTCGCCATCGCGCAGGAACAGGTCGTAGCGCAGGTTGCCCGGCTCGCTGCGGGAATGGCGCACCATCAGGCGCATGGCCTGCTCGACTGCGTCGAAGTATTCAGGCTTGGGGCTGATGGTGGCGAAGATGCTGATGGTCATGAAGTGCTCCCGAAGTTAATCGCGGTCAATGGACGTCATCTTAGAGACGCCCCTATGATTCGATAATTCGAAAGCTTTTATGTCTGTCTTCCAAAAAATGAATATCGCCAAAAAAGACCTGAACCTGCTGCTGGTGTTCCACGTGCTCTATCAGGAGCGCAACGCCTCCGTGGCGGCCACGCGCATGGCGCTGAGCCAGCCGGCCCTGAGCCACAAGCTGAACAAGTTGCGCCACCAGTTCGGCGATCCGCTGTTCGTTCGCGCACCCCGCGGGCTGACCCCCACACCGCGCGCTCACGAGCTGGCGCCGCACGTCCAGCGTCTGGTCGGTGAACTGGAGGCGTTCTACGACCTTTGCGACGGCCAGGACTTCCTTGCCCGCGCCGAGCGGCTGCACCTCTACAGCACCGACTACATGGAGCAGACGCTGTTGCCACGGCTGTTGCCGGTGCTGCGCGAGCAGGCGCCGAACCTCGTGCTGATCACCCACAACACCCGGGGTGAGCTGCCCCGCGAGGAACTGGAAAAGGGCACCTGCGACCTGGCGATCGCCGGCTTCTACAAGGACTTGCCCGACACCTTCCACCAGCAGCGCCTGCTCGGCGAGGACTTCGTGGTGCTGGCTTCGCGGAGCAATCCGCGGCTGAACGACGGCCTCGACCTGCCGGCCTTTCTCGCCTGCGAACACCTGCTCACCACCCTCACCGGCGACCTCGACGGCCTGGTTGACCGGGCGCTTCAGGCCAGGGGGCTGCAGCGGCGGGTGGTGGCCGGCCTGTCCAGCTTCATCGCGCCCACACGGCTGGTTCGCGGCACCGACTTGTTGCTGACTTGCCTGCGTTCACTGGCCGAGGAGGCGGTGGAGCGCGACCCTGACCTGCGCATCCACCGGCTGCCGCTGGACCTTCCGCGGGTGGAAGTGATGCAGATCTGGCACGAGCGCACGCACGCGGACCCGCTGCGGCGGTGGTTCAGGCAACAGGTGGCGGGAGTGTTGCGGGACTAGCGGCACCGGCTCTGCAATGAGGGCTAAAAGCCAGCTTCCCCGGTTCAACACGCTGATTTAATATACCCGTCAGTATAAATATTCGAAGCACCCCTCGCGAAAGGTCATTTCCCATGTTGCGCCATGCCTTGCCCGTCGCTTTGCCCGCTCTGCTCATCGCGTTGTTGTCCGCTTGCGGGCAGGAAAGCACCCCGCCCACCGTCATCCGTCCCGCCATGGTGGTGCAGCCGCAGCCGGCATCGGCGGCGGTGGACAGCTACCCCGGCGAGGTGCGCGCGCGCTTCGAGCCGGAGCTGGCGTTCCGTATCGGCGGCAAGGTAAGCAAACGGTTGGTGGAGGAGGGGCAACGGGTCAAGGCTGACCAGCCGCTGGCTGAGCTGGACCCGCAGGACGTGCGCCTGCAACTGGAAGCGACCCGCGCGCAGATGGCCGCCGCCGAGGCCAACCTGAACCTGGTGCAGGCCGAGCGCGATCGCTACAAGACGCTGCTGGACCGGCAGATGGTCAGTCACTCGCAATACGACAACGCGGAAAACCTCTATCGCTCGGGTCTGGCCCGTCTCAAGCAGATGCGTGCCGAGTTCGACGTGGCCGGCAACCAGGCCGGTTATTCGGTGCTGCGCGCGTCCCAAGATGGCGTGGTCGCCAAACGTCAGGTGGAAGTCGGCCAGGTGGTCGCCGCTGGTCAGACCGTGTTCACCCTGGCCGCCGATGGCGAGCGTGAGGTGCTGATCAGCCTGCCGGAGCAGAACTTCGGGCGCTTCGCGGTGGGCCAGCCGGTCGCCGTGGAGCTGTGGTCGCAACCCGGCCAGCGTTTCGACGGCCGCATCCGCGAGCTGTCGCCCGCCGCCGATCCGCGTTCGCGCACCTTCGCCGCGCGCATTGCCTTCAACACCGGCAAGGTGCCGGCCGAGCTGGGCCAGAGCGCCCGGGTCTTCATCCAGCACGCCGAGCAGATCCCGCTGGCGGTGCCGCTCTCGGCGCTGAGCGCGGAGAACGGTCAGACCTACGTCTGGCGTGTCGATGCCAACAACACCCTGAAACGCACCCCGGTACGGGTCGGCGCCTATGGCCAGGACAGCGTGCCGGTGCTCGAAGGCCTGAACGCTACCGACTGGGTGGTCGCCGCCGGCGGCCATGTGCTGCACGAGGGGCAGGAAGTACGGCCGGTGGACCGGTCCAATCGCGTGGTGAATCTGGCGGCCAAGGAGTAAGTCCCGATGGGTTTCAACCTCTCCGCCTGGGCCTTGCGCAACCGGCAGATCGTGCTGTTCCTGATGCTCCTGCTGGCTATCGTCGGGGCGTTGTCCTACACCAAATTGGGTCAGAGTGAAGACCCGCCGTTCACCTTCAAGGCCATGGTCATCCGCACCTTGTGGCCGGGCGCCAGCGCCGAGGAAGTCTCGCGGCAGGTCACCGAGCGCATCGAAAAGAAGCTGATGGAGACCGGCGAGTACGAAAAGATCGTGTCGTTCTCGCGGCCCGGTGAATCGCAGGTCACTTTCATGGCCCGCGACTCGATGCATTCGGCGCAGATTCCCGAGCTGTGGTACCAGATCCGCAAGAAGATCGCGGACATCCGCCACACCCTTCCACCTGGTATCCAGGGGCCGTTCTTCAACGACGAGTTCGGCACCACCTTCGGCAATATCTACGCCCTGACCGGCAACGGTTTCGACTACGGCGTGCTCAAGGACTACGCCGACCGGGTGCAGATTCAACTGCAGCGGGTCAAGGACGTCGGCAAGGTCGAACTGCTCGGCCTGCAGGACGAGAAAATCTGGATCGAGCTGTCCAACACCAAGCTGTCCACCCTCGGCCTGCCGCTGGAGGCGGTGCAAAAAGCGCTGGAAGAGCAGAACGCGGTGAGCACTGCGGGCTTCTTCGAAACCCCGACCGAGCGCCTGCAATTGCGGGTGACCGGACGTTTCGACAGTGTCGAGCAGATCGAGCAGTTCCCGATCCGCGTGGGCGAGCGCACCTTCCGCATCGGCGACGTCGCCCAGGTGCACCGCGGCTTCAACGATCCACCCGCGCCGCGCATGCGTTTCATGGGCGAGGACGCCATCGGCCTGGCCGTTTCGATGAAGGCGGGCGGCGACATTCTGGTGCTGGGCAAGGCGCTGGAAGTCGAATTCGCCCGCATCGCCAACAACCTGCCGGCGGGCATGGAACTGCGCAAGGTTTCCGACCAGCCCGCGGCGGTGAAGACCGGCGTCGGCGAGTTCGTCCGCGTGCTGGTGGAAGGGCTGGCGATCGTGTTGCTGGTGAGCTTCTTCTCCCTCGGCATGCGCACCGGCCTGGTGGTGGCGCTGGCGATTCCGCTGGTGCTGGCGATGACGTTTGCCGCCATGTATTACTTCGGCATCGGCCTGCACAAGATTTCCCTCGGCGCGCTGGTGCTGGCGCTGGGCCTGCTGGTGGACGACGCGATCATTGCCGTGGAAATGATGGCGATCAAGATGGAACAGGGCTTCGACCGCTTCAAGGCGGCGAGCTATGCCTGGACCAGCACCGCCTTCCCGATGCTCACCGGCACCCTGATCACTGCGGCGGGCTTCCTGCCCATCGCCACCGCGCAATCCGGCACCGGCGAATACACCCGCTCGATCTTCCAGGTGGTGACCATCGCCCTGTTGGCGTCGTGGGTGGCAGCGGTAGTGTTCGTACCGTATCTGGGCGAGCGCCTGTTGCCGGACCTGGCGAAATTGCACCGGGAGAAACACGGCACCGGCGAGGGCGAGACGGACCCTTATGGCACGCCGTTCTACCAGCGCGTGCGCCGCGTGGTGAGCTGGTGCGTGGCCCGGCGCAAGACGGTGATCGTGCTGACCATCGCCTTGTTCGTCGGCAGTGTGATGAGCTTCCGCTTCGTCGAGCAGCAGTTCTTCCCGGCCTCCGGTCGCCTGGAACTGATGGTGGACCTGAAGCTGGCGGAAGGTGCGTCGCTGGCCAACACCGCCGAGCAGGTCAAGCGTGTGGAGGCGTTGCTCAAGGCGCGTCCGGGCATCGACAACTATGTGGCGTACGTCGGCACCGGTTCGCCGCGCTTCTACCTGCCGCTGGACCAGCAGTTGCCGGCGGCGAGCTTCGCGCAATTCGTTGTGCTGGCGAAAACCATCGAAGACCGCGAAGCGCTGCGCACCTGGCTGATCGAAACCCTCAATGAGCAATTCCCCGACCTGCGTTCGCGGGTGACCCGTCTGGAGAACGGTCCGCCCGTGGGCTATCCGGTGCAGTTCCGGGTGACCGGCGAGCATATCGAGCAGGTCCGCGCCCTGGCGCGCAAGGTGGCGGCCAAGGTGCGCGAGAACCCGCACGTGGCCAATGTCCACCTGGACTGGGAAGAGCCGAGCAAAGTGGTCTACCTGAATATCGATCAGGACCGCGCCCGCGCCTTGGGTGTCAGCACGGCGAACCTGTCGAAGTTCCTGCAAAGCTCGCTGACCGGTAGCAGCGTCAGCCAGTACCGCGAAGACAACGAACTGATCGAAATCCTGCTGCGCGGCACCCAGGAAGAACGTACCCAGCTGGCTCATCTGTCGAGCCTGTCGGTGCCCACCGACAATGGCCGCAGCGTGGCCCTCGCGCAAGTGGCGACCCTGGAATATGGCTTCGAAGAAGGCATCATCTGGCACCGCAACCGCCTGCCGAGCGTGACCGTCCGTGCCGACATCTACGGCAAGGATCAGCCGGCGACCCTGGTCAAGCAGATCCTGCCGACCCTGGAGTCGGTGCGGGCCGAACTGCCGGATGGCTACTTGCTTGATGTCGGCGGCACGGTCGAAGACTCGGCGCGCGGGCAGAACTCGGTGAACGCCGGCGTGCCGCTGTTCGTGGTGGTGGTGCTGACCCTGTTGATGCTGCAACTGCGCAGCTTCTCGCGCATGGCGATGGTGTTCCTCACCGCGCCGCTGGGGCTGATCGGTGTGGTGCTGTTCCTGATGGTGTTCCGCCAACCGTTCGGCTTCGTCGCCATGCTTGGGACCATCGCCTTGTCGGGGATGATCATGCGCAACTCGGTGATCCTGGTGGATCAGATCGAGCAGGACATCGCGGCGGGGCTGGGTCGCTGGCAGGCGATCATCGAGGCGACGGTGCGCCGCTTCCGGCCGATCGTGCTGACCGCCCTGGCGGCGGTGCTGGCGATGATTCCGCTGTCACGGAGCGTGTTCTTCGGACCGATGGCGGTGGCGATCATGGGCGGGCTGATCGTGGCGACGGCGTTGACCTTGCTGTTCCTGCCGGCGTTGTATGCGGCGTGGTTCAGGGTCAAGCGGGAGGAGTGAGTGTCGGGCCTGTCTGGATATCTCCAGGCAGGCCCAAAACCCTGTGGGGCGGTGCAGCGCAGGATCAGAGGGCGCCAAACACCTTCTTGGCCAGGCTGGTCGCCGCTGCCGCCGGGTTCTGGCGGATGGTCTCTTCCTGCTTGCCGATCATCTCAAACAGCCCGTTGAGCGCCTGTTCGGTCACATAGCTTTCGATGTTCGCGCTCTTGGCATCCACCACGCCAAGGCTCGCGGCCTGTCCGGCGAAGCTGTTGTATTGCTTGGCGAGGCCAACCTGATCGGTCGCCTGCTTGACGATCGGCAGGAACTTGGCGCGGATCTGTTCCCGGCTGGTCTTGCTCAGGTACTGGGTCGCCGAGTCGTTGCCGCCGCTGAGAATGTTCTTGGCGTCATCTACGGTCATTTTCTTCACCGCGTCCACCAACAGCGCCTGCGCTTGCGGAACAGCCGCTTCGGCGGCCTTGTTCATGCTGGTTTCGAGTTGCTCGACCTGTTCACCCATGCCGAGCATTTTCATTTTGCTCGCGACTTTGCCGAGTTTACCCGGCAGTTCGATGCGTACGTCCTGGTTGTTGCTGAAACCACCGGGCGCACCCAGTTGTTTCACGGCAATCTGCGCGCCTTGAGTCAGGGCGTCTTTCAGGCCGCCGGCGGCGTCTTTCTGGCTCAGGTCGCCAAGCGACAGGGCCATGGCACTGGCCGACAGCAGCAGGCCTGCGCACAGGCCGGTAAAGGTGAGAGCGGGGCGGAACATGGCAGCATCCTTCATCGGGGAGCGATTGAGCGGGGACATCAGCGGACCTGATCAACCTTGATCCGCAGCGGTTGTGGGTCGTTGCCGTCGAGCTTGACGCTGTGCTGTTCGGTGCTGATGAACAGCAACTTGCCGTCCAGCTCGATCCGCGCACTCACCGCGTAGCGGTGGCCGGGTTTGACCTGGGCGGTGTTGTATTGCAGGTGGAAAGGCAGCGGCACCTGGCCGGAAACCTTGCCGCTCTGGCGTGCCAGGGTCACCGCGGGTGCGTCGGCCAGCGAGACGTCAATCAGGCTGACATCGAGTGTGGCGGCGGGCGGCAGGGCGATGCGTTGCAGGTAGAAAACCTCGCCGTCCAGCGTGGCTTTCGAGTCGGGGGTGTGGCTTGAGCAGGCTGCCAGCAGCGAGGCGCAGCACAGCGTGAAGAGTTTTTTCATGGAGTCTCCTGTCCTTGATGCCGGCTTGTGACCGGCATCGAGGACTTTAGCGGATTTTTTGGTAATCGACTTCCCGCGGTGCTGTCGGAGTTTTCGTCGATTACCCGTGGTTCAAGGCTGCTCGGGACCGGCGTGTTCTTCGCGGTGCAGGGCGACCTGGCGGATCGACAGGCGCACTTCCGCCGACAGCACGCGCTTGGCCGCGCCTTCGGCCAGTTCGCCGAGTTTCTCGTGGAAGCCCAGCTTGCCGGCGTCGTCCGGGCGCAGCACGCCTTGCTCCACGAGGGTCTGGATGAAGTGGCGGAACAGGCTCTTGTCGAAGAACTCCGGGGCATTGAGCCCGTGCAGGATCGACAGGCGCTGGGCCATGACCACGCAGAGGTCTTCCAGCTCTTCGGCGCTGAGGCTGTGCTGGCCGCTGTTGAGCAGCAACGAGGTGGCCATGTAGAAGCGCTGCAGGGTCTGGGTAATCGCCCGCGCCAGCAGGGTCAGCAGCACGAACTGCCGCGAACTCGGCGCCGGGCGCAGGTAGACGCCGTTCTCGTAGCGCAGCAGGCCCTGTTCGACGAAGGCTTGCAGCCACTGGTCGATCACCCCGTCCAGCTCCTCCAGCTCCCAGCGCAGGAACAGCTCCGATTGCAGGTACGGGTACAGCGCGCGGGCGTATTGCAGGATCAGTTCGCGGCTCATCCGCGAGCTGCTCTGGAAGAAGCTCGCCAGCAACGCCGGCAGGGCGAAGATGTGCAGGACGTTGTTGCGGTAGTAGGTCATCAGCACCGCGTTCTGCTCGTCGAGATACAGGATCCGGCCGAGGGCATCACGCTGCTCGGCCAGCAGTTCCATGCCTCGCACGTGGCTGATCAGCGCCAGGCCGTCGCCTTCCGGCAGGGTGGTGTGGGGCGAGTAGGGCACCTGGCGCAGCAGCGCGAGGTACAGGTCGAGAATACGGGTCAGGGCGCGTTCGTCCAGGGCCAGGCGGCTGGTGGACAGCAGCGCCACCGCCACCAGGTTGACCGGGTTGACCGCCGCCGCTTCGTTCAGGTGCTGGGCAACTTTCTCACCCAGGCGCGAGGTGGTTTCGTTCAGCCATGCCGGACGGAACTGCGGCCCGAGCTGCTGTTCGCGCCAGCCGGGTTGCTGCTGGTCGAGGAAGTTGCCGAGGCGGATCGGCTCGCCGAAGTTCACCGAGACCTGGCCGAAGCGCTGCTTCAGCGCGCCGAGCACCTTGAAGATGTCGAAGATCGATTCCTTCTTCTTGCTCGCCCCGCGCAGCTCGCCCAGGTAAGTGCGGCCTTCCAGTACCCGCTCGTAGCCGATGTACACCGGGACGAAGACGATCGGCGTGCGCGAGGAGCGCAGGAAGCTGCGCAGGGTGATCGCCAGCATGCCGGTCTTCGGTTGCAGCATGCGCCCGGTGCGCGAGCGTCCGCCTTCGACGAAGTACTCCACCGGGAAACCCTTGGTGAACAGGGTGTGCAGGTATTCGTTGAACACTGCGGTGTACAGCGGGTTGCCCTTAAAGGTGCGGCGCATGAAGAAGGCACCGCCGCGCCGCAGCAGGCCGCCGATCACTGGCATGTTGAGGTTGATCCCGGCGGCGATGTGCGGCGGGGTCAGGCCATTGCGGAACAGCAGGTAGGACAGCAGCAGGTAGTCGATATGGCTGCGGTGGCACGGCACATAGATCACTTCGTGGCCCGGGGCGATGCCCTGGACCTGCTCGATATGATTGACCTTGATGCCGTCGTAGATCTTGTTCCAGAACCAGCTCAGCACCACTTCGAGGAAGCGGATGGCGGTGTAGGTGTAGTCCGAGGCGATTTCGTTGCCGTAGCGCAGGGCGATGGCTTCGGCCTTGGCCACCGGGATTTTCTCGCGCTCGGCTTCATCGGCGATGGCCTGGCGCACCAGCGGGTCGTGGATCAGGCCCTTGACCAGATTGCGCCGGTGCGAGATGTCGGGGCCGATGACCGCACTCTTCAGATTGCGGAAGTGCACCCGCAGCAGGCGCTGAGCCATGCGTACGGTGCGTTCGTGGCCCTTGTTGTGATCGACCAGCTCGCGCAGGTGGATCGGCGCGGAAAACTGCACGCGGGTCTTGCGGCCGAGGATCAGGATGGTCAGTAACCGGCGCAGGCGCCCGGTGACCGCCCAGCTATCGGCGAACAGCAGTTTCCACGGGCTCGACTCGCTGGCCGGTGACTGGCCCCAGAACACGCTGACCGGAATGATCTGCGCATCCTGTTCCGGCTGCTGGTTCACCGCGCTGACCAGACGGCCAAGGGTTGGCGGCGCGCCACGCTTGTATTGGCGGCCGAGCCAGTCCGGTTCCGGGGTCAGGTAGAAGAAGGCGGCCGGCTCCATCAGGTCGCCGACGGCGACGGGCAGGACCGGGCGTGGTAGCCCTGCTTTGGTGCATTCACGGTCGATGACGGCGAGGTCGGTCAGCGAGGGCGATTGCAGGGCATAGAACACCGGACGGCTGCGGTCGAGGTTGAGGGTGAAGGAGGACTGATTGATGGTCTCGGAGCGAACCCATAGGTACAACAGTCGGCGCAGGGCACCGAAAATCAGGCGGCGCAGGGGAGAACGGGTCATACGGTGTCTGCTCTGAAAAATGGGACGCAAGTGCAGCTTGACGGGCAAGTGTGCCGTATCCGCGCAAGTTCAGCAAAAAGCGGTCAGGTCATAAAAAATATTTCATGTCTGTCTTATACTCGGTCCGCCGCTTGCAAGATTAATCAGCAAGCGGCGTAGTCCAGGCCGTAAAAATCCTGGCCGACAAGGCGAGTCCAAAATAAAAATCCGGAGTGTTACAGATGTCGTCTCGTGAGACTGGAAGTGTGAAATGGTTCAACGACGCCAAAGGCTATGGCTTCATTCAGCGTGAGGGCGGGGCGGACGTCTTCGTTCACTACCGCGCGATTCGTGGCGAGGGTCACCGCACCCTGCTCGAAGGGCAACAGGTTGAGTACAACCTGACCCAAGGCCAGAAAGGGCTTCAGGCGGAAGACGTCGTAGGCCTCTGAAGGCCGGCAATGGCGTCAAGCCATAAGCTGCAAGTGGACCGTGCCTCTTGCAGCTTGTAGCTTGCGAGTGATCCCTCAGTGGGTTCTCCAGGTAATCTCTTCTTCACCATCGGCACTGATCCGGATCCAGCGATCGGCGTCGTCTTCACCTTCTTCCTCGACCCAGGTGCCCGGTGCGCAACGTACTTCGACGTTCAGCGCAGCAAAGGCGGCGCGGGCGCAGGCGATGTCGTCTTCCCACGGGGTCTTGTCACTTTCCAGGTAAAGACTGTTCCATTTTCCTACGGCCTTGGGCAGCCAGGTAACAGGAATGTCACCGGCGGTGCACTTGAAGGTCTGGCCTTTCTGCTTCCATTCGCTGCACGGACCCAGCGCGGCCTCCAGCCAGGCGGCGATCTGCTTGTGATCGACGTCGGCGTCCTTCAGGTAAATCTCGATATCGGGTTGGCGCATGGGGATCTCCGGGAGGGCTCAGTCTTGCAGCACAAAATAGTCGTAGCGCATTGAAACGGTGACTTCCAGCGGCTCGGCCTGCTCGATCACCGCAGTGCGGCGTTCGGCGCTGGCACGCCAGCCGTGCGGGGTCATGGCCAGCAGGTTGGCGCGGTCGGCGGGGAGGCTCAGGCTCAGGCGAAACTCCAGGGTTTCACCGTGGGCGTGGACCATGTCCGCCGGCACCAGGGCCAGGTGCTTGTCGTCGGCGTAGTCGCGCACTTCATCGTAGAGCTTCTGGCGCAGTTCCATCAGGTGGCCGCTGGTCGGTCCGACCCGCATCAGGCCGCCGCCAGGGCTGAGCAGGCGGCGGGCCTCCTGCCAGTCCAGCGGGCTGAAGACGCTGGCGATGAACTGGCAACTGGCATCGGCCAGCGGCACGCGGGCCATGCTTGCCACCAGCCAGGTCAGCGCGGGGCTGCGTTTGCAGGCGCGCTTGACCGCCTCGCGGGAGATGTCCAGGGCATAACCGTCCGCCTCGGGCAACGCCTCGGCGATCTGCGCGGTGTAGTAACCCTCGCCACAGCCGATGTCCAGCCAGCGCCCGGGGGCGCGCTCGGCGGCCAGTTCGGCCAGGCGTCGGGCGACCGGCGCGTAGTGGCCGGCGTTGAGGAAGTCGCGGCGGGCCTCGACCATGGCCTGGTTGTCGCCGGGATCACGGCTGTTCTTGTGCTGCACCGGCAACAGGTTCAGGTAGCCCTGGCGGGCCCGGTCGAAACGGTGGCCGGCCGGGCAGCCGACACCGTTGTCGAGGGCGCTCAGGGGCGCGGTGCAGAGGGGGCAGGTGAGCATCAGGCGAGCAACCGGATCAGGGTCTGGTAGTAGATTTCGGTCAGCACATCGAGGTCGCTGGCGAGAACGCGCTCGTTGACCTGATGGATGGTGGCGTTGACCGGGCCCAGCTCGACCACCTGGGTGCCGAGGGTGGCGATGAAGCGGCCATCGGAGGTGCCGCCGCTGGTGGAGGCGTGGGTCTCGCGGCCGGTGACCGCCTTGATGCTGGCCGACACGGCGTCCAGCAGGTCACCCGGCTCGGTCAGGAATGGCAGGCCGGACAGCGCCCAATCGATGTCCCACTCCAGTTGATGCTTGTCGAGGATCGCCGCGACGCGCCGTTGCAGGCCTTCGACGGTGGACTCGGTGGAGAAGCGGAAGTTGAACAGCGCGGTCAGGTCGCCCGGAACCACGTTGGTGGCGCCGGTGCCGGAGTTCAGGTTGGAAATCTGGAAGCTGGTCGGCGGGAAGAACGCGTTGCCTTCGTCCCAGTGCTCGGCGGCCAGTTCGGCCAGGGCCGGAGCGGCCAGGTGGATCGGGTTCTTCGCCAGGTGCGGATAGGCCACGTGGCCTTGCTTGCCGCGAACGGTGAGCTTGGCACCGAGGGAGCCACGGCGACCGTTCTTGACCACATCACCCACCAGCGTGGTGCTCGACGGTTCGCCGACGATGCACCAATCCAGGCGCTCGCCGCGTTCGCGCAGACGCTCTACCACCGCCTTGGTGCCGTGGTGGGCCGGGCCTTCTTCGTCACTGGTGATCAGGTAGGCGATTTTGCCGCGGTGGTTCGGGTAGTCGGCGACGAAACGCTCGGTGGCGACGATCATGGACGCCAGGCTGCCTTTCATGTCAGCGGCGCCGCGGCCGCAGAGCATGCCGTCGGCATCGATCAGCGCGTCGAACGGATCGTTCTGCCAGGCCTGCACCGGGCCGGTGGGCACCACGTCGGTGTGACCGGCGAAGCACAGCACGGGACCGTCCTGGGTGCCATGGGTGGCCCAGAAATTGTCCACGTCCTCGAAGGGCATCGGTTCCAGCATGAAACCCGCGTCGCCCAGGCGCTGCATCATCTGTTTCTGGCAGTCGAAGTCGAGCGGGGTCACCGAGGGACGGCGAATCAGGTCGCAGGCCAGTTCGAGGGTGGGCGAGAGTTCGGCGCGGGCCGTCATGGGGGACTCCGGGAGCAAGGCAGGGGGGTACGATTTTGGGGCGTTATCTTATAGCAAAAGAGCCCAAAAGGGCCCTTTTGATGAGGCAGGACGTCGTCATTGTGGGCGCGAGCAGGCTCGCTCCCACCGCTTTTGTTATGCCTGTGCCGGCTCTACCGCTTCGACCGGTTTGGGCAGCGACGACAGCAGCGCCATGATCAGCGCCGCCACATACGGCAGCGACTGCACCAGCAGCATGGCCACCCAGAAGCGCATGTCATTGCTCGGCAGGCCCTGGACCAGATAGATCCCGGCTGCCGCGCCCCACAACAGCAGCATGATGAACAGTTCTTCCCGCGCTTCCGACAGCGCCACCAGCACGCCGTGGCTGTCGGCGTTTTTCGGTGTGCGGAAGAACGGAATGCTGGTGGTGAAGAAGCCGTACAGCACCGCTTTGGCGATGGTGTGAGACAGCGCCAGACCCGCCAGCGCGGCGGCGAAGGCGTCTTTCATGTTGACCCCGACCGCGCGGCGATACAGGAACACGATCTTGCCCACCTTGAAGAAGAACAGCGCCAGCGGCGGGATCGCGAAGATCAGCAGCGGCGGATCGACCCGCTGCGGCACGATGATCATCGCCGCCGACCAGAGCAGTGCACCGACAGTGAAGAAGATGTTCATGCCATCAGCGACCCACGGCAGCCAGCCCGCGAGGAAGTGGTAGCGCTGGCCACGGGTCAGCTCGGTGTCCTTGCCGCGCAGCAGGCTGGCGGTGTGGCGCTTGATGATCTGGATCGCGCCATAGGCCCAGCGGAATCGCTGCTTCTTGAAGTCGATGAAGGTGTCCGGCATCAGCCCCTTGCCGTAGCTGTTGTGGGAATAGGCGGCGGAATAGCCTTTTTCGAACACCCGCAGGCCCAGCTCGGCGTCTTCGCAGATGCACCAGTCGGCCCAGCCCAGTTCTTCCAGGACCGAGCGCCGGGTCATGGTCATGGTGCCGTGCTGGATGATCGCGTCGCGGTCGTTGCGGGTGACCATGCCGATATGGAAGAAGCCTTTGTATTCGGAGTAGCAGAGCTTCTTGAAGGTGCTTTCGTTCTGGTCGCGATAGTCCTGCGGCGACTGCACCACGGCGATTTTCGGGTCGGCGAAGTGCGGCACCATGTGCTTGAGCCAGTTGCGGTCGACGCAGTAGTCCGAGTCGATGACCGCGATCACTTCGGCATCCTTGGCGGTATGCGGGATCAGGTAGTTCAGCGCGCCGCCCTTGAAACCGGCCAGGGGCGAGACGTGGAAGAACTTGAAGCGCTCGCCCAGCAGTTCGCAGTGGGCCTTGATCGGCTCCCAGACCGCCGGGTCCTTGGTGTTGTTGTCGATGATCAGGACTTCGTAGTCCGGATAATCCAGCGCTGCCAGCGCATCGAGGGTCTGTTTGACCATCTCCGGCGGCTCGTTGTAGCACGGCACATGCACCGAGACTTTGGGCCGGTAGGCTTCGTCCGAGTGCACCGGCAGGAATTCCCGGCGCCGTTTGTTCCAGACGGTTTCGGCCAGCTCGTGGGCCTCGGTCAGCAGCACGATGAACACCCCGAGCGCACCGAGGGCGAGCAGGATGCCAACGGTCAGGCTGAACCAGGTGCTGTATTGCTGGCTGTAGTCATAGCCGATCCATACCAGCACCGAACCGCAGAGGAACGCGGTGAAGGTCAGGAAGGTGCGCCCGCGCTGGCGCAGGGCCGAACCGTCGATCAGCAGCAGGGTCAGCGACAGCAAGGCCAGCACCACCGAGCCCACCGCCAGCACCCGCCATTGCGGGATCGCGACGACCGGGCCGGTGAAGTTGAATTTCTGTTGGCGGGCGGCGTTGAACACGCCCCAGTAAGCGCCGACCGAGCCTTCGTCGCTGACTTTCCACGGCTGGTCGTAGGCTTCGATGACGAAGTAGTTGTAGCCCTGGCGGTTGAGCTTGTTGACCAGGGTGCGCAGGTAGATGGCCTGGTCCGCCTGGGTGGCGTCGGCGCCACCGCGCATGCGGCCGTTGCTCGGCCAGCCGACTTCCGACAGCAGCAGCGGTTTGCGCGGGAACAGGTGCTTGAGGTCGCGGGCGCGGTCGAGCACGAACTGGCCGGCGTCCTTCATCGGGATGAATTCCCAGTACGGCAGGATGTGCGCGGCCACCAGGTCGACGTGCTTGGCCAGCTCCGGGTGTTCCTTCCAGATGTGCCACTGCTCACTGGTGGTAACCGGCACTTTGACGGCTGCGCGGACCCGGTCGAGGTACTGGATCAGCGCCTCGGGGGTGATCTCTTCGCGGAACAACGCCTCGTTGCCCACCATGACCCGCACGACGCTGCGCGAGGTGTTGGCCAGTTCGATGGCTTTCTGGATTTCCCGCTCGTTGCGCTCCTGATCCGGGCTGATCCACACGCCGAGGGTCACCCGCAGGCCGAACTCCTCGGCCAGACGCGGGATTTCCGCCTGGGTGCCCTCTACGGTGTAGATACGGATGCTGTCGGTCAGCTTGCTGAGTTGCTCGAGGTCTTCGCGCAGCTCGGCTTCGGTCGGGTACTGACCTTTCTGTGGGCTTTGTCCGAGCCGGAACGGTGAATAGGAGAAACCGGAGATCTGCTCCGGCCAGTCGGGAGCGGAAACCGGGCGGTTGATCAACGCCCAGAACCCAGTGAAAAGCGCGGCGATCGCCATGACAATCACCAGGTTGAGACCAAATTTACGCGATGACATAGATAGTTCGGGTTCCGGAGGGTGGAACGGGCCAGCGCGAGGTGCGCGGATCCAGGGCGACGCTCAGTCATTTACTGCAGCAACGATGACCAGGCAGCCGTTGGATTTCCTTCAGAGGATGAAGTTCTGAATCCCGTAGTTTGTCGTCCAAGACTTTTTGTAGCGTAGGACATTTTGCCGGGACCTTAGCAGCATTGGTGCCATCATTACCAATGTGCGGACTGTCCGATGATGTGCCGGGCGGGCTGTCATTGTTCCCCGAGGGGCCTATAATGCGCGCCGGTTTTTCAGGGTTGGGCCCATGACTACAGATGATCCACGGTTCGCCGGTGTTGCCCGGCTTTACGGCCAGAAGGGCCTGCAACGCCTGCGCGCCGCGCATGTCGCGGTGGTCGGTATTGGCGGCGTCGGCTCCTGGGCGGCGGAAGCCATGGCCCGCAGCGGCGTGGGCGAGATCTCGCTGTTCGACCTCGATGACGTCTGCGTGAGCAACACCAACCGCCAGTTGCACGCGCTGGACGGCAATGTCGGCAAGCCCAAGGTCGAGGTCACCGCCGAGCGCCTGCGCGCCATCAACCCGGATTGCACGGTGCATGCGGTGGCGGATTTCGTCACCCGCGACACCATGGCCGAGTACATCACCGAGGAGATCGATTGCGTGATCGACTGCATCGACAGTGTGATGGCCAAGGCGGCGCTGATCGCCTGGTGCAAACGCCGCAAGATCACCGTTATCAGCACCGGCGGCGCCGGCGGGCAGCTCGATCCGACCAAGATCCAGGTCGCCGACCTCAACCGCACGGTCAACGACCCGCTGGCGTCGCGGGTGCGCTCGACGCTGCGCCGCGACTGGAACTTCTCGCGCAATGTCAGCCGCAACTACGGCGTGCCCTGCGTCTTTTCCACCGAGCAGTTGCGTTACCCGGACGTGGAGGGCGGTATCTGCCTGCAGAAGAGTTTTGCCGGTGAGAGCGTCAAGCTGGACTGCGCCGGCGGTTTGGGCGCGGTGATGATGGTCACGGCCACCTTCGGCATGGTGGCCGCGAGCAAGGCGGTGGAGAAACTGGTGGGCGGCGCGCGCCGCCCGGCCGAGCGCAAAAATGCTCAGCCGCC
>NZ_JANLOA010000102.1:0-39068 GCF_025466035.1 Pseudomonas sp. 20P_3.2_Bac5
GCATTTCCGGCACGCCCAGCTCAACGGCCGGCTTGGTCGGGACAGCGGCTTCAGGCGCGACAGCTTCAGGCACCACGGCCTTCTTCTTCGTCGGCTTGGGCAGGAAGCTTTCCACCAGGGCGAAGTAGCGGTCGTAGAACTGGGTCGAGGTCACCGTCTCGCTGGCCACCTTGACCATGGAATCGTCGGACGAGCCGATCGGCATCGATACCGAGCCGAGCACACCGACACCCAGGCTCGCCGAGGTGTTGGACTTCTTCAGCGCGTAGCGGTCCTGCAGGGCGTTGGCGAACATGGTCGAGCGCTGTGCGCCGCTCATGTCGTTGGCGCAGACCACGTTGAAGGTGATCTGCAGGTGGCTGTCGCCAGTCTGCTGGAAACTCTTGTTGCCGTTGACCTGGCCTTTGTCGCTGGAGGTGATGATGTAGCCCTGGCTCAGCAGCGCGCGACGGGCCGCTTCGCAGGAGCCGGACTCGCTGACCGGGAAGCTGCGGGAGAAGGTCCCGGAATCATCGAAATTCTCGTGCTCATAGACAGCGGCTTTCTTCGAGGAACAGCCGGCGACACCCGCCAGCACAAGGGCCAGCCCGAGCGCACCGAGGACGGTTGACTTTGACATTGCAAATCCTGGAGGGGAGAAACGGCGCCTATTGTGCAACACATGGCGAGTCACTGAAACCGCCCGTCGGTGAATCAGCGACAGAATTCATCTGTCCGACAGATGGCAGGGCTTCCCGGCCCTTTAAATTTCCCCTGTTGCACCTCGTCCTCTCCCTGACGGCAAAAACCCTCAGCGACCCGAGAGACCACCGCATGACGCTCAAAACCGAAAACCTGACCGGGGAAACCCTGCGCATCCTCAAGCCATATTGGTGGCTGGTGGTGCTCTCCACCGTGCTGGGGATCGTCAGCGGCCTGAGCGTCACCGGCCTGCTGGCCACCCTCAACAACGCCATGACCCAGGACGGCGGACCGAACGTCAATTCAGCGCTGATGTTTGCCGGTCTGCTGGTGCTCACCCTCGCCTGCTCCACCCTGTCGAGCCTGCTGAGCAACAAGGTCGGCCAGCGGGTCGTGGCCAACCTGCGCCGCGAGCTGGCGGCCAAGGTGCTGGTGGCGCCGATCGAGCAACTGGAGCGCTATCGCTCGCACCGGCTGATTCCGGTGCTGCTCAATGACGTCACCACCCTGAGCAACTTCGCCCTGTCGGTGGCGCCGATGGTGATCGCCTTTACCGTGACCCTCGGCTGCCTGAGTTACCTGGCATTCCTCTCGTGGCAGATCCTGTTGCTGACCCTGGTCACCGTGGCGATCGGCAGCGGCGCGCAGTACCTGGCGCACAAGGCCGGCATGCGCAGCATTGTCGCGGCCCGTGACGGCGAAGACGAGTTGCAGAAGCACTACCAGGCACTGTCGGCAGGCGCCAAGGAGCTGCGCATCCAGCGCCGTCGCCGCCAGCACATGCTGGATGAAAAGATCTTCACCACCACCGAACGCATCTGCACCTCGAACATCCGCGCGGCCAATATCTTCGTCAGCGCCGAGACCTTCGGTTCGATGCTGTTCTTCGCCGTGATCGGTATGGCTGTCGCCTTCCAGGCCCTGTGGCCGGCAGCGGAAAAAACCGTGCTGGGCGGTTTCGTGCTGGTAATGCTCTACATGAAAGGCCCGCTGGAGCGACTGGTCACCGCCATGCCGATCATCTCCCGGGCCAAGATCGCCCTGGGCCGGATCGCGGAACTGTCGTGGAAGTTCTCCTCGCCGGAGCCTCACCTGCTAGTCAGCGACCGTCCTTCTGCCCTGCCGAACATGCAGACCCTGGAACTGCGCCAGGTGCGCTACGACTACCCGCCGGTGGAAGGCAGCGAGTCGTTCCACCTCGGCCCGATCAACCTGAGCATCAAGCAGGGCGACATCGTGTTCATCGTCGGCGAGAACGGCGGCGGCAAGACCACCCTGATCAAGCTGCTGCTGGGCCTGTACACCCCGCAACAGGGCGAAATCCTGCTCAACGGCGCGGTGCTGCAACCCGAGGAACTGGACGACTACCGGCAGTTGTTCACCACCATCTTCGCCGACTACTACCTGTTCGACGATCCGTTGCCGGGAGATGCGCCACTGACCGGCGATGCCGCGAAATACCTGGAGCGCCTGGATATCGCCCACAAAGTCAGCATCCGCGACGGCGCGTTCACCACCACCGACCTGTCCACCGGCCAGCGCAAGCGTCTGGCGCTGATCAGCGCCTGGCTGGACGAGCGTCAGTTGCTGGTGTTCGACGAATGGGCCGCCGACCAGGACCCGGCCTTCCGCCGGGTGTTCTACACCGAACTGCTGCCGGAACTGAAACAGCAGGGCAAGACCATCATCGTCATCTCCCACGATGACCGGTATTTCCCGGTTGCCGACCATCTGGTGCGCATGGAGGCCGGTCGGGTCAAGGTTGAACAGCCGCATGAGGAACCACTGACCGCCTGAATATTCTGCCAGGGCTCCGGCAAAACCGGGGCCGACATCGAAGAACCCTTCCGCGCGTCATTCAGCACGCGCCTCCAGGCTTGGCCAAACCGCCGATCAGGTGATGGCCGGGCTGAGCCGCATCCCGGAATGTGCAATTTCAATTAAATGGATATGATTCGTTTTGGCACCCGTTGCCATCTTCCTGATATCAGTGTGTCGCCTCCAGCTTATCGAGCATCCTCTGTCCCGACACCTCATCCAGGAAGACCGTCCTATCCACCGGAAAGGCCTTTCAGCCAATGCAGACATCGCAACGACGCACACCGCTACGCCTTGCGTTGCTGATGAAGCATGCCCTGCGGGTCAGACCCGCCCTCACGGTGGCGGGCACCGTCCTGGCACTGAGCATGACCACGCAGGTGCGCGCCGAGGCCATGGCATTCGATATTCCCGCCCAGCCACTGTGGAGTGCGCTGCAGGAATGGGCACGGCAAAGTGATCTGCAGGTGCTATGCAACCCGGACGATATCCAGGGCATGGTCAGCCATGCCATTCGCGGCAGTTACCCACCCGAACAGGCCGTGGGATTGTTGCTCGGCAACGCGCCGGTCAATTACAGCCTGATGGGCAACACCCTGACCCTGGGCATGAACGACACCTCGTCCGTGCTGGACATGGCACCAACTTCGATCAGCGCCGAACCGCTGGATGCGACCAGCGAAAACACCGGTTCATATGGCGCGGCCGCGATCACCCTCGGCAAATCGACGCAGACCCTGCGCGAAACGCCGCAGTCGGTCACCGTCATGACGCGTCAACTCATGGATGACCGCAACCTGACCAGCCTGGACCAAGTCCTGGCGCAAACGCCAGGCATGACCTTCGGCCAGCGCAATTTCGGCTCGCACCTTTACCAGTCCCGCGGCTTCGTGGTGGGCGATGAAAGCTACATGATGGACGGCATTCCCGGACAGGCTTACAGCCCCACCGCCTGGCTGCCGACGGACATGGCGATCTATGACCGGGTCGAAATCCTGCGCGGCGCGGCAGGACTGCTGATCGGTGCCGGCAGTCCGGGTGGCGCGGTCAACCTGGTTCGCAAGCGCCCTGGCGCGGAGCCGAAATTGTCGGTGACGGCGCGTGCGGGATCCTGGGACAGCTACCGGCTGGACCTGGATGCCAGCGGCAAGCTCAATGATGCCGGCACCCTGCGCGGGCGCCTGGTCACGGCCTACGAGGACAAGGGCTCCTACCTCGACGAACGCCACTCCAGCGCGCCGCTGCTGTACGGCATCGTCGACGCCGATGTGAGCGATGACACCACCGTCACCGCCAGCCTTCGCTACCAGGCCAGTACGGTCAACGGCTACTCGATTTTCGGCCTGCCACGCTATGCGGACGGCAGCGCGCTGGATGTCCCCCGCTCCACCGCGTTGGTGCAGGACTGGAACGTACACAAGCCGCAGATCACCGAGGTGTTCACCGAAGTGGCGCACCGTTTCAACGATGACTGGAACGGCAAAGTCTCGCTCATCCACTCGGTGGGCGGCTTCACCCAGGCGGTCGCCTACGCCCGAGGCACGGTCGACCCGGTGACGCAGACCGGCTCGACATTCCGCGGCGTGGAGTTTCGCCATACCGATGTCACCAGCACGGGGATCGACAGCTACCTGGAAGGCAATTTCGAGATGTTCGGCCTGTCGCAACAGATCACTACCGGCATCAATTGGTCGAGGCAGGACTTGCTGGAAAAACGCGCGCAGGTGGCAACGAACATTCCCGTCGACCTGTTCGACGTCGACCATCATGCGTTTCCCAAGCCTGCCCGCCCGGCCTGGTCGTCGATAAACCGCACGCTCGACGAGCG
Organism: Pseudomonas sp. 20P_3.2_Bac5; assembly: GCF_025466035.1. NCBI lineage: Bacteria > Pseudomonadati > Pseudomonadota > Gammaproteobacteria > Pseudomonadales > Pseudomonadaceae > Pseudomonas > Pseudomonas sp. 20P_3.2_Bac5. The sequence continues at coordinate 4,328 of NZ_JANLOA010000102.1, forward strand.
CGCGGGCATCTTCGCCAAGGCCCAGTTGCACCTGTCCGAGCCCTTGAGCCTGATTCTGGGCGGCAGGGCCAGTTGGTATACCTACGATTTCGACTACAAGCTCGGCGGCGCCGACTTCATCGCCCGACAACACCACCGGCTGACGCCGTTCACCGGGCTGATCTACGACATCGATCAGGACTGGTCCTGGTACGCCAGCTACACCGATATTTTCCAGCCACAAAGCATTTACCGCACGGTCAGCGGCTCCACGCTCGACCCCGCAATCGGCTCCAGCTACGAGACCGGGCTCAAGGGCGAGCTCTTCGACAGGCGCCTGAATGTGGCCTTGGCGCTGTTCTATATCAAACAGGATGATGTGTTCGCCGAAGACACCGCCAGCAGCGGGCGATGCCTGACCAACGACGTGGCGGGCACCTGCTATGTCAACGGCACCGTGCAGCGCAGCCGAGGCATCGACATCGAAGCCAGCGGCGAGGTCCTGCCCGGCCTGCAATTGCTGGCGGGCTACACCTATAACCTGACCCACAGCAGCGCCGGCGGCCCGGTATCCATCGAGACGCCGAAGCACCTTGCCCGTGTCAGCGCCAGCTATACCCTGCCGGGCGACTGGAACCGCCTGACCGTGGGCGGCGGTGTTTCCGCCCAGTCCCACTATGTCAATGAAACCAGCCTCGGCCAGGCGTATGGCTCGCCTGGGCGCGCCGTCTGGGACGCGCGCATCGCCTGGAAACTGGATGAGCACTGGACCGTCGGGCTGACCGGGGAAAACCTCTTCGACCGCACGTACTACTACTCCGCCAATGGGCTGGATCGCGGCAATCTGTACGGCGATCCACGCAGCTACATGATGACCTTGCGCGGCGATTTCTGAGCAAAGCCCCTCCTCGCCGTTTAAAGATGGTTCTTCACGGAATTCCGGGGTTGGGGCTCCGGGCATTCGACCGTCACTCAGGCAACTCTTCTGTAGGAGCGAGCTTGCTCGCGAAAGCCATCCCAGGCCCTGCCCCAGAGGCCATCACCCCCTTCCTCACACCCCCATAAAAATGACGCCATAAAAACGACGAACCGCCCTGAATACAGGAGATTTCAGGCGATCAGACGCGAACCGGCGACACGTGAAAAATTCGTTAAATAAATGCATGTGCAACTCGTTCCCTTCAACGACGAACGCGCTCGATCCCAAGAAAGAGGTGCCCGGGCTTTATCGCCCTCCAGCAGAGCGCTGCCTGCCTGACGAGCCGTTGCCTCCACCGGCCGTCACTCACTCTTTACACAACCATTAGAACGAGTTTTCAGCGCATGCATAAACCGCCCCGACTGACTCCCCTGAGCAAAGCGTTGCTGATGAGCCGCGCCTTCCGTGCCAAGCCTTCGCTGGCCGCCATCGGCATGGCGCTCATGCTCCCGCTGGCCGCGCAGGTCCAGGCCCAGGAAGTGGAGCTCAATATTCCCGCCCAGTCCCTGGCCGGCGCATTGAAGGAACTGGGTCGCCAGGCCAATCTGCAGGTGCTGTACAGCCCTGAAGATGTCCAAGGCAAAACCAGCGGTGCGGTACAAGGCAAATTCTCGCCAGAGCAGGCGGCCGCCCGATTGCTCGGCGGTTCGGGGCTGACCTACAGCGTGCAAGGCAATACCCTGACCCTCGCCGCCAGCGACAGCTCGGCAGCGGTCAACCTGGCGCCGACCTCGATCAACTCTCAGGGACTGGGTGCTACCACCGACCGTACCGGCTCCTACACCACCGGCGCTGTCACCATCGGCAAGTCGGCGCAGTCGCTGCGCGAGACGCCGCAATCGGTGACCGTGATGACCCGCCAACTGCTGGACGACAAGAACCTGGTGACCCTCGACCAGGTCCTGTCGAAAACCCCGGGCCTGTCCTTCACCCAGCGCAACTTCGGCTCCCACGCCTTCCAGTCCCGCGGCTTCGTGCTGACCGACGAAAGCTACATGGTCGACGGCGTTGCCGGTCAGGCCTACGCCCCGGGTGGCTGGATGTCGCCGGACATGGCCATCTATGACCGGGTGGAAGTGCTGCGTGGTGCATCCGGCCTGCTGGTCGGCGCCGGCAACCCCGGCGGCGCGGTCAACCTGGTGCGCAAGCGCCCGACCGCCGAACCGCATTTCTCCATCACTACCCGTGCCGGCTCCTACGACAACTACCGTGTGGACCTGGATGGCAGCGGTCGCCTCAACGCCGAAGGCACCCTGCGCGGCCGGGTCGTCGCCGCGTATGAAGACAAGGGCTCCTACCTCGACGCGTACAACGCCAAGACGCCGCTGCTCTACGGCATCATCGAAGCGGACCTGGCCGAAGACACCACTCTGGCCGCCGGCCTGCGTCGCCAGGAAAAACGCGTCGACGGTTATTCGATCTGGGGGCTGCCGCGCTACAGCAACGGCCAATCGCTGGATATCTCCCGCTCCACCGCGCTGGTCCAGGACTGGAACCACCTCAACACCAACATGAGCGAGGTGTTCCTGGAACTGAACCACCGCTTCAACGAGAACTGGACCAACAAGACCTCCTTCACCTGGTCCAAGGGCGACCTGGACATGGTGGCGGCCTACGGTAACGGCGCGATCAGCCCGGTTACCCAGACAGGCTCGGTATGGCGCAACGTGGAGTTCCGGCACACCAACATCGAAAACATCGGTGTGGACAGCTTCATGGACGGCCACTTCGACGCCTTCGGCCAATCGCACCAGGTCACCCTGGGCGCCAACTGGTCGCGCCAGGATGTGACGGAACGACGCTTGCCGTACCAGCGCCCAACTGCCATCCCGATCAACATCTTCGATGTCAATCACAACGCCTTCGCCAAACCGGTGCGCTCGGCCTGGACCCAGCAATCCGAATACGTGGACGAGCGTTCGGGCATCTACGCCAATACCCGCCTGCACCTGACCGAACCACTGAGCCTGGTCCTCGGCACCCGGGTCAGCTGGTACAAATACGACTACGATCAAGTCCTCGGCGGCGGTAACGATTACGTGACCCAGCAGAACCGCGAAGTCACCCCCTTCGCCGGCCTGATCTACGACTTCAGCGAGAACTGGTCCTGGTACGCGAGCTACGCGGACATCTTCAAGCCACAGAACGACCGCACGTTCAGCGGCTCACCGCTCGACCCGGCCATCGGCACCAACTACGAAACCGGGATCAAGGGCGAACTCTTCGACAAACGCCTGAACGTGTCGGCCGCGCTGTTCTACATCAAGCAGGAAGACCTCGCCGTCATCGACCCGGACGAAAGCCACCTGTGCCCGACCAATGCCAGCGGCTTCTGCCAGGTCAACGGTCTGATCCAGCGCAGCAAGGGTATCGACCTGGAAGCCAGCGGCGAAGTGTTGCCGGGCCTGGAAGTCCTGGCCGGCTATACCTATAACCGCATCGTCAGCCCCGAGGGTAACTCCCTGACGGTCGATACGCCGAAGCACCTGGCCCGTGTCAGCACCAGCTACACCCCGCAGGAAGGCGAATGGAACCGCCTGACCGTCGGCGCCGGCGTTTCTGCGCAGTCGCGCTACGAGAACAAACTCTCCGGCGGCTACGACTACGGATCCCCGGGTCGCGCCATCTGGGATGCGCGTATCGGCTGGAAACTCGACGAGCACTGGAAGGTCAACCTGACCGGTGAAAACCTCTTCGACCGCAAGTACTACTCGACTGCCTCCGGCCTCAACCGCGGCAATATCTGGGGCGAACCGCGCACCTACATGCTGACCCTGCGTGGCGATTTCTGATCGTTTGAACGGGTGACAAAAAAGGCCAGTCGGGTGTCCCGACTGGCCTTTTCTTTTGCCGCCTTCGCGGGCTTACTCCACGCGTTCCAGGTGCAAGGCCACGCTATCGAGCAATGCCGGCGCAAGAATGACATCGTCATGCTTCGCCCCCTCCAGCGTCGCTGACCACAGCGCATCCAACGCACACCCCGCCTTCAGCAACCCTTGCGCTGCCTCGACCTGCTCCACGCTACGGCTGCCACCCGCCCACCAGCAATGTGGCCGAACCTTCAACGGTTTGAGCACAAAGGCCTGCCCCAAGGCCATATTGGCACTGAGCAACTGATACCCGCTGGCGATCTCCGCCTGCACCCCGATATCCCGATGAATCGCCCGCAGCGCCTCGATATCAGCACCGCTGCGCTCGGCCACCTGGACCATGACCCAGTCCGCCGCCGCCTTGGGATCGCTGAAGCGCGCCGAGCCCTCTTCGATCAACGCCAGCACCACCGCCTCGCCAGTCCCCGGGGCGAATGCCAGCAGGCTCTTCACCAGACCGTCCCAGGGCCCCGCCTCGGGTTCTTCGTTGTCCACGCCATCATCGTTCGCCAGCGCCTGCTCGCTTTTGGGCAGGTGCGTATCCACCAGCCCGAGGAAGGCCACATGTTCACCGGCGGACTCCAGGGCATGGGCCACCTCGATGGCCAGCGCTCCGCCCAGGGACCAGCCCAGCAGGTTGTATGGGCCCGCCGGACGCACCTTGCGAATCTGTTCGACGTAGTAGGCGACCATGTCGTCCCAGGAGGTTTCCCGCCAGCCCGGCACCACATAGCTCTTGTTGACCACTCCGAGCACGCTGCGCTGCACGCCCAGATGCCCGGCCAGCGGGTAATAGGCGTAGGTTCCGCCACCGCCGGGTGGCAGGCAGAACAGCGGCGCCTTGTTGCTGGCGCTGATATTCATGCTCACCACCGGGTTCTTCACCCGGGTTTCGCCAACGGCGAGGAAGTCCGCCAGGTCCTCGAAGGTTTCCAGCAACAGGAAGTCATGCAGACTGAGGCGTGTATCGAACGCCTCGCGCAGCCGGCTGACCAGGGTGATCACCAGCAGCGAATGGCCGCCCAGGGCGAAGAAATTATCCTTGAGCCCAACCCGCTCGACTTTCAGCAGCTCCATCCAGAGCTGCGCCAGTTGCCGCTCGCGCTCGTTGCGCGGCGGCTCCCAGACAGACTGGTTCAAGCTCGCGTCCGGTTTCGGCAGGGCCTTGCGGTCGAGCTTGCCGTTGGGGGTCTGGGGCATTTTTTCCAGCCACACCAGGTGGCTCGGCACCATGTAATCCGGCAGGCCCGCCTTGAGATGGGCCTTGAGTTCAGCGCGCAGCCCGCTGCTGTCTTCGTCACCGATCAGGTAGGCCGCCAGTTGCTTGTGGCCACTGACGTCGATATCGATCACCACCGCTTCGTGTACGGCCGGGTGCTCCAGCAGCCGCGCCTCGATCTCGCCCAGTTCGATGCGGAAACCGCGAATCTTCACTTGATGGTCGAGGCGACCGGCGTACTCAATCACGCCGTCGGCGTGGTAACGCGCCAGGTCACCAGTGCGGTACAGGCGGCCGCCATTGCTGGAGAACGGATCGGGGATAAAGCGTTCCGCGGTCAGCGACGGACGCTGGTGATAACCACGGGCCAGACCGTCGCCGCCGATCAGCAGTTCGCCACGGGCGCCCACCGGCAGCACGTCGATATCGTCGCTGATGATATGCAGCGTGGTGTTGGCCAACGGTTTGCCCAGCCACACGTCGTCGCTTTCGGTGAGGTAATGGCGGGCCGACCAGATAGTGGTTTCGGTCGGGCCGTAGACGTTCCACACATGTCCGGCCTGCTCGATCAGGCGCTGGGCCAGTTCGGCGCTCAGCGCTTCGCCGCCGCAGAGAATCGTCTTGCCGCTGAGCACGCCAGCCGGTGCCGCGTCGAGGATCATCCGCCAGCTCGAAGGCGTGGCCTGGATTACCGTCACGTTCTGCTGGGCGATCACGTTCAGCAGGGTTTGCGGATCCTTGTTCTGGTGGGTGTTCAGCAACACCACCGCAGCGCCACGCAGCAAAGGCAGGTACAGCTCAAGGCCGGCGATATCGAACGACAGCGAGGTCAGTTGCAGGACCCGGTCGTTGCCCGTGATGCCCGGCTGATCGGCCATGCTGCACAGGAAGTTGACCAGCGCCTGATGGTGAATCGTCACGCCCTTGGGCAGGCCGGTGGAACCGGAGGTGTAGATCGCATAGGCCAGATTGTCCGGACCTGCGAGGCCAGGCAGGTTGTCCTGACCGTAGCCGTCCAGCCAGTCGCCATCCTGATCCAGGCACAGGTTATCGATACCCGCCGGGATCGGCAGTTGCGCCAGCAGCGAGGACTGGGTCAGCAGAAGTTTCAGGCCGCTGTCTTCCATCATGTAAGCCAGGCGATCCGGCGGGAAATCCGGGTCCAGCGGCACGTAGGCGCCACCGGCCTTGAGGATCGCCAGCAGGCCAACCACCATTTCCAGCGAACGCTCAAGCGCGACACCTACCAGCACGTCCGGGCCCACGCCCAGTTCGCGCAGCTTGTGGGCCAGTTGATTAGCGCGGGAGTTCAGTTGTGCATAACTCAGCGACGCATCACCGAGCACCAACGCCGTGGCATCCGGCGTCGCCAGTACCTGGGCTTCGAACAGCGCCGGCAGGCACTGTTCACGCGGGTAATCGGCCTCGCTGCGGTTCCACTCGACGAGGATCTGTTGGCGCTCGGCGGCGTCCAGCAGCGGCAAGGCCTCCACCCGCTGACCGGCGTCGGCGCAGATGCCTTGCAGCAGGTTGCGCCAATGGCGAGCGAAGCGCTCGATGGTCGAGGCATCGAACAGCGCCGTGGCGTAAGTGAGCGCGGCCCCGAGGCCGCTTTCCCGCTCGAGCGTTTCCAGGGTCAGGTCGAACTGCGCGGTGTGCTGCCCGGAGACCAGCTTGTCCACCGTCAGCCCCGCCAGTTTGCGTGCCTGCCCTTGGGACTGGGTCTGATGGTTGAACATCACCTGGAACAGCGGACTGCGGCCCAGATCACGCTCCGGCTGCAGGGCCTGGACCAGTTGCTCGAAGGGCAGGTCCTGATGCGCCTGGGCCTGCACGGCAGTCTGTTTGACCTGTTGCAGCAGTTGTTTGAAGGTGGTGTCCGCGGCGAATTCCGCCTTGAGCACCTGGGTGTTGACGAAGAAGCCGATCAACCCCTCGGTTTCGGCCCGGTTACGGTTGGCGGTGGGCACACCCACGCGCACATCCGGCTGTCCGCTGTAGCGGTGCAGCAAGGTCTGGAACGACGCCAGCAACAGCATGAACAAGGTCACCCCTTGTTGCCGGGCAACCTCCTTCAAGCCATTGACCAGCGCCGGCGCCAGCTCGACATCCAGGCGCGCGCCGGCATGGCTTTGCACCAGCGGGCGTGGACGATCGGTCGGCAGTTCCAGCACCGGCTGCGCGCCACCCAGTTGCGCGGTCCAGTAGCCCAGCTGGCGCTCCTGCTCGCCCGCTTCCATCCAGTTGCGCTGCCAGATCGCGTAGTCGGCGTACTGGATCGGCAGGCCGGGAAGATGAATGTCTTCTCCCCGGCTGAAGCCATCGTAGAAGCGCACCAGCTCATCGACCATGATCGGCATGGACCAACCGTCGGAGACGATATGGTGCTGGACCACGACCAGCACATGCTCGTCCTGGCCCACGCGCAACAGCCTGACCCGCAGCAAAGGGCCCTGCTGCAGATCGAACGGGCGCCGCAGCTCACTGGCGACCCGCTCTTCGAGCACCTCGCCGGCTTGCAGCGGTTCCACCGCCAGCACGAACGGCAAGGCTGGGTGCACCACTTGCACCGCCTGCTCGCCCTCCTGGCGGAAGGTGGTGCGCAGGGTTTCATGGCGAGCGATCAGGGCACCGAACGCGGCCTCCAGCGCCTTGATATCCAGCGCCCCGGTGAGGCGCAGCGCCACGGGGATGTTGTAGGCCGTACTGTGCGGCTCCAGTTGCCAGAGAAACCACTGGCGTTGCTGGGCGTAGGAAAGCACAGAGCTGGCTTCGACCTCCCGCTTGAAGATCGGGGTGACGCCATACAGGTTCACCCCCTGCCGCTTGAGCAGCGCCGCCAACGCCTTGCGTTCACGGGCAGACAGCGATTTCACAGAGTCGAGCAGCTCTTGCACTTTGGGTCTCCTGCTAAGCGATCAAATTATCGATTTCCTCTGCACTAAGACGTTTGAGTGCCTCCAGCGATTTAGTCAGTTCGTCCTGCGCGCTATTCACCTGACCCTGCTTTTGCTGAACCACCTCGCACAGATCGCCAAGCGTGCTCTTCTCGAACAGCTCACGCAGGGCGATCTCGCACCGCAATTGATCGCGGATACGGGCCAGCACCTGCACCGCCAGCAGCGAATGACCACCCAGTTCGAAGAAGTTATCGGTCAGCCCGACCTTTTCCACTTTCAGCACTTCGGCCCAGATCGCCGCCAGTTGCTGCTCCAGTTCGCTGACCGGCGCGACATAGTCGCCTTGCAGCAGCGCCGCGTCGGGTTTGGGCAGGGCCTTGCGGTCCAGCTTGCCGTTGGCGGTCAGTGGCATGGCATCGAGCACGATCAGGTGCGTCGGCACCATGTAGTCCGGCAGGTTGGCTTTCAGGTGAGCTTTCAGGGTTTCGCGAAGGTCCTGTGGATCTTCCGATGGCCGCTGCGGCACCAGATACGCCGCCAATTGCTGCCCGCTCGGCCCCTCCACCGCCAGCACGATCACTTCGCGCACCGCCGCATGTTCTTGCAGGCGCGCTTCGATTTCGCCCAGTTCGATACGGAAACCGCGAATCTTCACCTGGTGGTCGATTCGGCCGGCGTATTCGATCACATCCTCGGCGCGGTAGCGCGCCAGGTCACCGGTGCGGTACAGGCGGCTGCCGTCCTTGGCGAACGGGTTCGGCACGAAACGCTCGGCGGTCAGCGCCGCGCGGTGGTGATAACCACGGGCCAGACCGGCGTGGCCGACATGCAACTCGCCGCTGACGCCCAGCGCCACCGGGTTGAAATCGGTGTCCAGCACATGCCACGAAAGATCCGGGATGGCCTCGCCGATCGGGCTGACATCGGCCTGCAACAGGTCGGTCTTGCTGATCGGGCGGTAGGTCACGTGCACCGTGGTTTCGGTGATGCCGTACATGTTGATCAGTTGCGGCTTCTGGTCGCCGAAGCGTTCGAACCAAGGCTGCAGGCTGCCGATATCCAGCGCTTCACCACCAAACACCACGTAACGCAGCGCCTGTTCGGCGGACGACTCGCAGGCTACCCGCGCCAGTTGCTTGAACGCCGACGGCGTCTGGTTCAGCACGGTGACGTTTTCATCCACCAACAACTGGTGGAATTCCTCCGGCGAACGGGTCACTTCACGCGGCACCACCACCAGCCGGCCGCCATACATCAGCGCACCGAAAATCTCCCAGACCGAGAAGTCGAAGGCGTAGGAGTGGAACAGGGTCCAGACATCATTTCCGTCGAAGTTGAACCACTCATCGGTGGCCTTGAACAGGCGCAGCACGTTGTGGTGCGGCAGCAAGGTGCCCTTCGGTTTACCCGTCGAACCCGAGGTGTAGATCACGTAGGCCAGGTTATCCGGCGAGGTGAGGTTGACCGGGTTTTCACGGCTGTAGCCGTCCAGCGATTCATCCAGGCGCAATGACTGAACGCCCGCCGGAACCGGCAACACAGGCAGCAGATGAGACTGGGCCAGCAGCAGCTTGATGCCGCTGTCTTCCATCATGTAACTCAGCCGGTCCTGTGGATAATCCGGGTCCAGCGGCACATAGGCACCGCCCGCCTTGAGGATCGCAAGCACACCAATCAGCATCTCGAAGCCGCGCTCGACCGACAGCCCGACCAGCACATCCGGCCCCACGCCCTGCTCACGCAGTTTGTGCGCAAGCTGGTTGGCCCGGGCATTGAGCGCCGCGTAGGTCAGTTGCTCGCCGCCAAAGCTCAGCGCCACGGCGTCCGGCACGCGGGCCGCCTGGGCTTCGATCATCTGATGAACGCACTGCTCGCTCGGATAACGCGCCACGTCCTGGTGCCAGTTGCTCGGCAGCGCCAGTTCGCCCACCGGTGCGGCGGCATCGACAATCAGCCCACGCAGCAAGTGATCGAAATGCTCGACCAGACGCGCCACCGCCTGCTCGCTGAAACGCTGGCGATCGAAGTTGAAACGCACACCCAAGACTTCGCCGGCCTGAACGATCAACGTCAACGGGTAATGGGTCTGCTCCAGGTTGAGCACACTGCCGAAGACCAGGTCTTCAGGCGCGGCCTGTTGCAGCGCCTCGGACACCGGGTAGTTCTCGAAGACCAGGATCGAGTCGAACAGCGCATCGCCGCTATGCCCGGCCCAGCGCTGGATGTCATACAGCGGCGTGTGTTCGTGTTCGCGCAGTGCCAGGTTCTGGTTCTGCACCTGTTGCACCCAGTCGGCGACCGTCTGTTCGGAACGTGGGCTGCCCACTACCGGCAAGGTGTTGATAAACAGGCCCAGTTGTTCCTCGATCCCCGGCAACTCCGCAGGGCGACCCGCCACGGTGGCGCCGAAGGTGACGCTGGACTGACCGGTATAGCGGTGCAACAGCAACAGCCACGCCGCCTGCACCAACGTATTGAGCGTGACTCGCTGCTCGCGGGCAAACTCGCTCAACTGCCGGGTTTCGTGCTGGCCGAGGGCGTAATGCTGGTCGGTATAGCCCCGCGCATCCGTCGCGGGCTTGAGCACCTGGCCCAGGCGGGTCGGTTCTTCCAGCACGGCCAGTTGCTCACTCCAGAAGCGCTGGCTGGCCTCGCCATCCTGGCGTTGCAACCACTCGATGTAATCGCGGTAGCGGGCAGCGGACGGCGCCGGCGGCTGGCCGTGATAACGCTGCAGCACCTCACCCAGCAGCCGGGAGTTACTCCAGCCATCCATCAGGATGTGGTGGCTGGTGTAAATCAGGTGATGAGTGGCGTCGTCGGTGCGCAACAGGGTCAGGCGCAGCAGCGCGTCGCGCTCCAGGTCGAAGCCCCGCTGACGATCAGCGCGGGCCCAGGTTTTCAGGGCCTGGGCGTCATGCTCGAGCGAGCGCCAGTCCTGCTCGACGCAGGTGTTCTCAAGCTGTTTGCGAATCACCTGCAAGGGACGTTCGAGGTCACTGACAAAGCAGGCCCGCAGCACTTCATGCTGGTCGATCACCGCCTGCCAGGCGGCCTTGAAGCGCGCCACGTCCAGCCCGCGCACGTCGACGCGCATCTGGTTGACGTAGTTGCCGGCGTCTTTCTCGTACAGGCTGTGGAACAGCATGCCCTGCTGCATCGGCGACAGCGGATAGATGTCGGCGACCCCGGCCAGCGCGACCGGCAACCGGTCAAGCTGGGCCTGTTCGAGCTGGGCCAGCGGGAAGTCCGACGGGGTCGCGCCCGCCGCCTCGTCGCTGACGCAGTGGCTGATCAGTTGCTGAAGCTCCTCGGCATAACGATCGGCCAGGCCCTGCAATTCCGAGCGCTCGAACACTTCGGTGCTAAAGCGCCAGTTCAGCTCAAGATGACCGCCATAGACCTGGCCGCTGACGCTGATCAGGCTATCCAGTGGCGCATCGAGGCTCTGCATGTCACCGCGGCTTTCGCCGGACGGCGCAAACAACGCATCCTGCGCCGAGAAACTGCCGTCGAACTGGCCCAGGTAGTTGAACACGATAGTGCCCTTGGCAAGCGCGCCGAGGCTCTGCCGCGCCGCCTCCGTGCCCATGTAGCGCAATACGCCGTAGCCGATGCCCTTGTTGGGGATCGCGCGCAGTTGTTCCTTGATGGCCTTGATCGAATCGGACAACGCCGGCTGCGGGCTGAGCTTCACCGGATAGATGCTGGTGAACCAGCCGACCGTGCGCGTGATGTCGAGGTCGTCGAACAGGTCTTCGCGGCCATGCCCTTCCAGCTTGATCAGCGCCGACGGCTGCTGCGTCCACTGGCAGATCACCCGCGCCAGCGCCGTGAGCAACAGGTCGTTGATCTGGGTGCGGTAGGCCGCCGGGGCGTCCTGCAACAGCTGTCGGGTCAGTTCGCTGTCCAGTCGCGTGGTCACGCTGCTGACATGGCGGTTGCTCAACTCGCCACTCCGATGACTGCAAGGCAGTTCATCACTGATACCCGCCAGTTGCGCCTGCCAGTAGGTCAGTTCCTGCTCCAGCGCCGGGCTGCGGGCGTAGTCATGCAGGTGCTCGCCCCACGCCTTGAACGAACTGGTCTTGCGCGGCAGATCGAGGGGCTTGCCAGCGGCCAGCGCGGTATAGGCCTGTTGCAGGTCTTCCAGCAGAATCCGCCACGACACACCATCGACCACCAGGTGGTGGATCACCAGCAACACGCGTTGCGAACCGTCCGGCAGATCCGCCAGCACAGCGCGCAACAGATGCCCCTGCTCAAGGTCGAGGCTGCGCTGGGCGAGGTCGGCGAGAGTGTCCAGCTCATCCGCCTGCGTCAGAGTGCGCTGCCACAGCAGGTTGGCGTCATTGCATTGCTCATGACGCGCCAGCCATGCCCCGTTCTGCGACGAGAAGCCGAGGCGCAAGCCGTCGTGCTGGACCAGCAGCGCACGCAGCGTGCGGTCCAGGGTCTCTGCGTCGAGGCGGCGAGAAGGCTTGAGCATCACCGCCTGGTTCCAGTGGTGACGCTGCGGGATGGCACTGTCGAAGAACCACTGCTGCACCGGCGTCAACGGTGCCAGGCCGGTGACGGGCGCCTGGTCGATCGTGGTCGATTCGGCACGGCGGGCCACCAGCGCCAGGCTCTGGACGGTCTGGCGCTGGAACAGATCCTTGGGCGTGAAGTGCAGGCCGGCGTGACGGGCGCGGCTGACCACCTGGATGGAAATGATCGAGTCGCCGCCCAGTTCGAAGAAGTTGTCGGTCAAGCCGACCTGTTCGACTTTCAGCACCTCGGCCCAGATGGCCGCCAGTTGCTGCTCCAGTTCGCTGACCGGTGCCACATACTCGCCTTGCAGTTGCGCCGCATCGGGCTTGGGCAGGGCCTTGCGGTCCAGCTTGCCGTTGGCGGTCAGTGGCATGGCATCGAGCACGATCAGATGCGTCGGCACCATGTAGTCCGGCAGGTTGGCTTTCAGGTGCGCCTTCAGGGTTTCGCGAAGGCCCTGTGGATCTTCCGATAGCTGTTGCGGCACCAGATACGCCGCCAGTTGCTGCCCGCTCGGGCCCTCCACCGCCAGCACGATCACTTCGCGCACCGCCGCATGTTCTTGCAGGCGCGCTTCGATTTCGCCCAGTTCGATACGGAAACCGCGAATCTTCACCTGGTGGTCGATTCGGCCGGCGTATTCGATCACATCCTCGGCGCGGTAGCGCGCCAGGTCACCGGTGCGGTACAGGCGGCTGCCGTCCTTGGCGAACGGGTTCGGCACGAAACGCTCGGCGGTCAGCGCCGCGCGGTGGTGATAACCACGGGCCAGACCGGCGTGGCCGACATGCAACTCGCCGCTGACGCCCAGGGCTACCGGGTTGAAATCGGTGTCCAGCACATGCCACGACAGGTCCGGGATGGCCACGCCAATCGGGCTGACATCGGCCTGCAACAGGTCGGCCTTGCTGATCGGGCGATAGGTCACGTGCACGGTGGTTTCAGTGATGCCGTACATGTTGATCAGTTGCGGTTGCTGGTCGCCGAAGCGCTCGAACCAGGGCTGCAAGCTGCCGATATCCAGCGCTTCGCCGCCGAACACCACATAACGCAGCGCCAGCTCGGCGGACGACTCACAGGCCACCCGCGCCAGTTGCTTGAACGCCGACGGCGTCTGGTTCAGCACGGTGACGTTTTCATCCACCAACAACTGGTGGAATTCCTCCGGCGAACGGGTCACTTCACGCGGCACCACCACCAGCCGGCCGCCATACATCAGCGCGCCGAAAATCTCCCAGACCGAGAAGTCAAAAGCGTAGGAGTGGAACAGGGTCCAGACATCATTTCCGTCGAAGTTGAACCACTCATCGGTGGCCTTGAACAGGCGCAGCACGTTGTGGTGCGGCAGCAAGGTGCCCTTCGGTTTGCCAGTGGAACCCGAGGTGTAAATCACGTAGGCCAGGTTGTCCGGCGAGGTCAGGTTGACCGGGTTTTCACGGCTGTAGCCGTCCAGCGATTCATCCAGGCGCAATGACTGAACGCTCGCCGGAACCGGCAACGCAGGCAGCAGATCAGACTGGGCCAGCAGCAGGGAAATCCCGCTGTCCTCCATCATGTAACTCAAGCGGTCCTGTGGATAATCCGGGTCCAGCGGCACATAGGCACCGCCCGCCTTGAGGATCGCAAGCACACCAATCAGCATCTCGAAGCCGCGCTCGACCGACAACCCGACCAGCACATCCGGCCCCACGCCTTGCTCGCGCAGTTTGTGCGCAAGCTGGTTGGCCCGGGTATTGAGCGCGGCGTAGGTCAGTTGCTCGCTGCCAAAGGTCAGCGCAATCGCTTCCGGCACGCGTGCCGCCTGGGCTTCGATCACCTGATGAATGCACTGCTCGCTCGGATAACGGGCCACGTCCTGGTGCCAGTTGCTCGGCAGCGCCAGTTCGCCCACCGGTGCGGCGGCATCGACGATCAGCGCCTGCAGCAGATGATCGAGATGAGCTGCCAGTTGCGCCACCACGTCATCACTGAAGTACTGCCGGTCGTGGCTCAGGCGCATCGACAACGAAGCCCCTACGTTGACCACCAGGGTCAGCGGATAGTGAGCCTGCTCCTGGTTGCTCAACCCACCGAACACCACGCCTTGCGGCGCCGTCTGTTGCAGCGCTTCGGACACCGGGTAGTTTTCGAACACCAGGATGTTGTCGAACAGCGCCTCACCGCGCAGGCCGGCCCAGCGCTGGATATCGTACAGCGGCGTGTGCTCATGCTCGCGCAACGCCACGTTCTGGCTCTGCACCTGCTGCACCCAGTCAGCGACTGTCTGTTCGGAACGCGGGCTGCCCACTACCGGCAGGGTGTTGATAAACAGACCGAGTTGCTCCTCGATCCCCGACAGTTCCGCAGGGCGACCAGCCACGGTGGCACCAAAGGTCACGGTGGACTGCCCGGTATAACGGTGCAACAGCAGCAGCCAGGCCGCCTGAACCAGGGTGTTCAAGGTCACTCGCTGTTCCCGGGCGAACTCGCTCAGGCGTTGGGTTTGCGCCACATCCAGGACGTGCGCGCGCTCGCCATACCCCTCACCCCGCGCAGGCGACTTGAAGGCCTGGACCAGCCGGGTCGGCTCGTCCAGCGCGTCTAGGTGGCGGCTCCAGAAATGTTGATCCGCAGCGGTTTCCCGGCCTTGCAGCCACTCGATGTAATCGCGGTAGCGCGCCCCTGGCTGGGCGACATGCTGGCCGCTGTAGCGCAACAGCACTTCGCCGAGCATACGTGAGGTACTCCAGCCGTCCATCAGGATGTGGTGGCTGGTGTAGATCAATTGATGGCTGTCGTCCGTTGTGCGCAATGCGGCGAGGCGCAGCAGAGGGCCGCGCACCAGATCGAAGCCGCGGCTGCGGTCCTCGGCGGCCCAACGGTCGAGCCACTGCCCCTGTTCGACCTGGTTACGAGCATCCAGTTCGACAAAAGGCACGGCCGCCTGCCGCAGCACCACTTGCAGCGGCTGCGCCAGATCAGTCACGAAGACGCTGCGCAGCGCCTCGTGGTGATCCACCACGGCTTGCCAGGCGGCACGGAAACGCGGGATATCCAGGCCCTCGACCTCCACCCGCAACTGGTTGATGTAGTTGCCCGCCTCCTCCTCGTACAAGGTGTGGAACAGCATGCCCTGCTGCATCGGCGACAGCGGGTAGATGTCCTGTACATCGCCAGCGGCCACCGGCAAGTGGTCAAGCTCGGCCTGGGTCAGGCTCACCAGCGGGAAGTCCGACGGGGTCATCCCCGCCACGCCAGCAGCAGTGCAATGCTCGATCAACTGGCGCAGTTCGGCGGCGTATTCGTCCGCCAGACGCTGGATGGTTGCGCGCTCGAACACCTGGCTGCTGAAGCTCCAACTCAGGTCCAGTTCGCCGCCATACACCTGGCCGTTGATGCTGATCGGTGCGGATAGCGGCGCGGCGGCGTCCTGGCTGTCGCCAGAGGCTTCGCCGGACGGCGCGAACAGCGCATCGCCGGCATCGAAACTGCCATCGAACTGGCCGAGGTAGTTGAACACGATGCTGCCCTGGGCCAGTTGCGCCAGGGACGCACGCACCGGCTCAGTGCCCAGGTAACGCAGCACGCCGTAGCCAATGCCCTTGTCGGGAATCGCCCGCAGTTGTTCCTTGATCGCCTTGATCGACCCGTCCAACGACGCCGCCGGCGTCAGGCGCACCGGGTACAGGTTGCTGAACCAGCCGACGGTGCGGCTCAGGTCGATATCGTCGAACAGGTCTTCGCGGCCGTGACCTTCCAGGCGGATCACGGCATCGGCACGAGCGGTCCAGCGGCTGATGACCCGCGCCAGCGCGGTCAGCAGGAGGTCGTTGATCTGCGTGCGGTAGGCGGCGGGCGCGTCCTGCAGCAGTTTGCGGGTCAGCGCGGCATCCAGGTGGGTGCTCACGGAGATGGCATGCTGGCGTTGCTGGCTGCCTTCAGAGTGATCCCATGGCAGGCTGTCGCTGGCGCCGTGCAACTGCGTTTGCCACCAGCCCAGTTCCTGTTCCAGCGCGGCATTCGCGGCGTAGCCGTGGAGTTTTTCCGCCCAGGCCTTGAGCGAACTGCTCTTGGCCGGCAGCACCACCGTCTTGCCCGCCACCAGCGCGGCATAGGCCTGTTGCAGGTCTTCCAGCAGAACGCGCCAGGACACCCCGTCCACCACCAGGTGATGGATCACCAGCAGCAGGCGCTGTTCGCCCTGCGCCAGGTTCACCAGCACCCCGCGCAGCAGCGGGCCGTTAGTCAGATCGAGGCTGCGCTGGGCTTCGTTGGCCAGCGCGTTCAGGTCGGTGGCCGCGTCCAGCTCGCGAACCCACAGCAGGTCACGGCTGTTGATCGCGGCGAAACTCGCCTGCCAGCCCGCCGTTTGCGCCACGAAACTCAGGCGCAGGGCGTCATGCTGTTCGACCAGCGCATGCAGGGCGACTTGCAGGTGCACGGCGTCCAGTGCACGGGTCGGCTTGAGCATCACCGCCTGGTTCCAGTGGTGACGCTGGGGAATATCGGTCTCGAAGAAACGCGCCTGGATCGGCAGCAGCGGCAGGTTGCCGCTCAGTTGCTCGACCACAGGGGCGGCGGCTTTCTTCTCGATCAGCTTGGCCACCGCGGCCAGTTGGCCGATGGTCTGTTTTTCGAACAGTTGCTTGGGGCTGAGCTTGATGCCCTGGCGCTTGGCCCGGGCGATGATTTGCAGGCTGAGGATCGAGTCGCCGCCCAGTTCGAAGAAGTTGTCGGTGGTGCCGACCCGCTCCAGCTTGAGCACATCGGCCCAGACCGCGGCGAGTTTTTCCTCGATCTCACCCACCGGGGCGGTGTACGCCTGTTTGATCGCCCCCGGCTTGGGCAGCGCGCGCTTGTCCAGCTTGCCGTTGGCGGTCAGCGGCAGGCGCTCCAGCAGCAGGATCTGCGCGGGCACCAGGTATTCCGGCAGGTTGGCCGCCAGTTGCTGGCGCAACGCTTCGGCCTGCAGGGTCACGCCGCTGGCGGCGGCGCAGTAGCCCACCAGTTGCAGACGCGATTCGTCACCGTCCTGCGGCAGCGCCAGGACCACGGCTTCGGCAACGCCGTCCAGGCCGCGCAGCACATGGCCGACCTCGCCCGGCTCGACGCGGTAACCGCGAATTTTCACCTGATCGTCGGCACGGCCCAGGTATTCCAGCCCACCCGACACATGCCGCGCGCGGTCGCCGGAGCGGTACAGGCGCTGGCCATCGGCGTCCGGCACGAAGCGCTCGGCGGTCAACGCCGGTTGGCCCAGATAACCCTGGGCCAGACCCGCGCCGCCCAGGTACAGTTCGCCCGCGACCCGCTCGGCCACCGGATTCAGCCAGGCGTCCAGCACCCGCGCCCGGGCGCCCGCCAGCGGCTGGCCGACCGGAACGCTGCGGCAGCCGTCGATAACGGCACCGACTTCGTGGGTGAGGATGCCCACCGTGGTTTCGGTCGGGCCGTAGTGGTTGAGAATCCGGCAGCCGGGTTTCAGCGCGCGGACCTGTTCGACCAGGTTCCAGCTACTGGCTTCGCCACCGAGGATCAGCAACTGCGCCGGCAGCACATCCGCCGGCTTCGCCGCCTGCAACAGGCCTTGCAGATGGCTCGGCACGATCTTCAGCACCTCGATCCGCTGCTCGGCCATATAGGCGGCGAAGCTGTCCGGGTCGAAGGCATGTTCATGGGACAACAGGTGCAGCGTGCGCCCCGACGCCAGGGCGCCGAACAGCAAGGTGTGGCCGAGGTCGGCGGCGATGGTCGAAACCATCGCCATGCTGCCCTCGCCGCTCAGCGCCAGACGCTCCAGCACGCCCTGCACGTAGTTGCTCAGGGCGCCGTGGCTGATGACCACGCCCTTGGGCTGACCGGTGGAACCGGAGGTGTAGATGATGTAGGCCGGCTGGCTCGCACTGATGGTGACCTCAGGCGCGCTGCTCGGGTTGGCGGCCCACAGGTTGGCGTCCCAGGCCAGGGTCGGGCAGTGGTCGAAGGACGACGCGTCGTATTCCGGGGCATGGATCAGCAGCGCGGCGCGGCTGTCCCGTGTCAGTTGTTGCAGGCGCTCCAGCGGCTGTCGGGTATCCAGCGGCAGGTACACCGCGCCCAGCTTGAGCACGGCCAGCAGGCTGGTCACCCACTCGATACCGCGTTCCTGGCACAGCGCCACGGTCATGCCGGCGCCAATGCCTTGTGCCCGCAGGTAATGCGCAAGCTGGTTGGATTGCGCATCCAGTTGCGCGTAGCTCAAAACCTGCTCGCCCGCGCGCAGGGCCGGCTTGTCCTGGCCCGCCAGCAGCCCTTGCTGCCAGAGCGAAAGGAAGCCATTGGCGCTGGCCGCCGCTGCCGGCGGTGTCGCCAACAGCGGGGCGGGCTCGGCGTGCGCCAGCAACGTGTCGCCGGGGTGCGCGACGAGGTTTTCCAGCACGCCGCGCAGCGAAGCGACGATCCGCTCGATGGTCGCCGCCTCGAACAGGTCGGTGGCGTAGGTGAAGTAACCGCGCAGGCCCTGAGGTGTATCGATGAAGTCGTAAGCCAGGTCGAAGCGCGCATCGGTGGCGCCGAAGGCGTATTTGTCCACGCTCAGGCCATCGACGCCGCGCTCGGCATCGTCGCCCTCGTCCGCGCTGAAGACCTGCTGGTTGATCTTGAACTGGAACAGCGGGTTGTGGCCCAGGTTACGCTCGGGCGCCAGGGCATCCACCAGGTGCTCGAAGGGCAATTCCTGGTGCGATTGCGCACCGGTCACCACCTGTTTCACCTGCTCCAGCAACTCGGCGAACGTCTGCCGCTCATCGACCTGCACCCGCAGCACCTGGGTGTTGATGAAGAAGCCGATCAGCCCTTCCAGTTCACTGCGGGTACGGCCGGCGTTGGGCGCGCCGATGCGGATATCGGCCTGGCCGCTGTAGCGCGACAGCACCACCGACAGCGCGGCCAGGGTCAGCATGAACACCGTCACGCCCTGGCTGCGCGCCACGCGCTTGAGCTGGTCGGACAGCGCCGCCGACAGATCGGCGCGCACCACCGCGCCACGGTAGCTGGGTTGCTGCGGACGTTCATGGTCCAGCGGCAGCGCCAGCACCGGCTGTTCGTCGCCCAATTGCTGTTTCCAGTACTGCAACTGCCGCTCGCCCTCCCCGGCCTCCAGCCAGGCGCGTTGCCAGATGGCGTAATCGGCGTACTGCACGGGCAAGGCCGGCAGCGCCGCGACGGTGCCGCTGATCCGCGCCTGATAAAGCTGGACGAATTCGCGCACCAGCAACTGGCTCGACCAGCCATCGGACACCACATGGTGCATGCACAGGGTCAGCACGTGTTCGGCGGTGCCGAGGCGGAACAATTTGACCCGCAGCAAGGTGCCGCTGAGCAGGTCGAACGGCGCCTGCATCTCGGCTTCGACCAGCGCTTTCAAGGTGTTTTCCGCGTCTTCGCTGACCTCGGTGGAAACCTCCACCACCTCCAGGGTCACCGGCGCCTGTTCAAGGATTTCCTGATGGAACTCACCGTCCTCCGAGACAAAGCGGGTGCGCAGGGTTTCATGCCGCTGGACCAGTTGCTCCAGGGCGCCGGCCAATGCCGCTGCGTCCAGCGCACCGCTCAGGCGCACCGCCATCGGCACGTTGTAGGCGCTGTTGTCCGGTTCCATCTGCCAGAGGAACAGCATGCGTTGCTGCGCGTAAGACAGCGGGATGCGCTGCACGTCAGTACGGGTCACGGCAATCGGCAACAGGCGGAAGCTCTGCCCGGTCTCGCGCATCTTGTCGAGGATCTGCCGGCGCTGCTCCAGGGGCAGGCTGACGAAACGTTTGGCGATGCGCTCTGCGGTCGTCTTGTCCATCTCAGGCTCCTGCCATTTCGTTCATCATTTTTTCGATATCGGACAAGCCGTCTTCGGTCAGCGACAGACCGGTGCTCTCGAATGCCTGGATAAAATCGTTCAATTGCGGTTTCTCGAAAATGAGGCGCAGCGGTACATCGATACCGAGGCCGGAATGGATTCTTGAAATTAGCTGTGCCGCCAGCAACGAATGCCCGCCCAGCTCGAAGAAGTCGTCGGTCAGCCCCACGCGCTCGACGTTCAGCACCTCAGCCCAGAGCGCGGCCAGTTGCTGCTCAAGCTCGCTGACCGGCGCCACGTAGACGTTGAGCAACGGGCTGGCATCGGGCTTGGGCAGGGCCTTGCGGTCCAGCTTGCCGTTTGGGGTCTGCGGCATTTTTTCCAGCCACACCAGGTGGCTCGGCACCATGTAGTCCGGCAGGCCCGCCTTGAGATGGGTCTTGAGTTCGCTGCGCAGCCCGGTGCTGTCTTCGTCACCGATCAGGTAGGCCGCCAACTGCTTGTGGCCGCTGACCTCGATATCGATCACCACCGCTTCGTGTACGGCCGGGTGCTCCAGCAGCCGTGCCTCGATCTCGCCCAGTTCGATACGGAAACCGCGAATCTTCACTTGATGGTCGAGGCGACCGGCGTACTCGATCACGCCGTCGGCGTGGTAACGCGCCAGGTCACCAGTGCGGTACAGGCGGCCGCCATTGCTGGAGAACGGATCAGGAATAAAACGCTCCGCGGTCAGCGATGGACGCTGGTGATAACCACGGGCCAGGCCGTCGCCGCCGATCAGCAACTCGCCACGGGCGCCTACCGGGAGCACGTCGATATCGTCGCTGATGATATGCAGCGTGGTGTTGGCCAGCGGTTTGCCCAGCCACACGTCGTCGCTTTCGGTGAGGTAATGGCGCGCCGACCAGATGGTGGTTTCGGTCGGGCCATAGACGTTCCACACATGCCCGGCCTGCTCGATCAGGCGCTGGGCCAGTTCCGCACTTAGCGCTTCGCCGCCGCAAAGGAGGGTCTTGCCGGCCAGTGCGCCAGCCGGTGCCGCGTCGAGGATCATTCGCCAGCTCGAAGGCGTGGCCTGGATCACCGTCACGTTCTGCCTGGTGATCACGTTCAGCAGGGCTTGCGGGTCCTTGTTCTGGTGGGTGTTCAGCAGCACCACCGCGGCGCCGCGAATCAGCGGCAGGTACAGCTCAAGACCGGCGATATCGAAGGACAGCGAGGTCAGTTGCAGGACCCGGTCTTCGCCCGTCATGCCCGGTTTCTCACCCATGCTGCACAGGAAGTTGACCAACGCCTGATGGTGAATGGTCACGCCTTTGGGCAAACCGGTGGAACCGGAGGTGTAGATGGCGTAGGCCAGATTGTCCGGGCCAGCGAGCACCGGCAGGTTGTCCTGGCCGTAGCCGTCCAGCCAGTCGCCCTCCTGGTCCAGGCACAGGTTGGCGATGCCGGCCGGAACCGGCAGTTGCGCCAGCAGCGAGGACTGGGTCAGCAGCAGTTTCAGGCCGCTGTCCTCCATCATGTAGGCCAGGCGATCCCGCGGGAAATCCGGGTCCAGCGGCACATAGGCGCCACCGGCCTTGAGGATCGCCAGCAGGCCAACGACCATCTCCAGCGAGCGCTCCAACGCCACGCCCACCAGCACGTCCGGGCCCACGCCCAGCTCGCGCAGCTTGTGGGCCAGTTCATTGGCCCGCTGGTTCAGTTGTGCATAAGTCAGCGATGCGTCACCGAGCACCAGCGCGGTGGCGTCTGGCGTCGCCAGTACCTGGGCCTCGAACAGCGCCGGCAGGCACTGCTCACGGGGATACTCAGCCTCGCTGCGGTTCCACTCGACGAGAATCTGCTGGCGCTCGGCGGCATCCAGCAACGGCAAGGCCGTCACCCGCTGACCGGCATCGGCGCAGATGCCTTGCAGCAGGTTGCGCCAGTGTCCGGCCAGACGCTCGATGGTCGCCGCGTCGAACAGCGCCGTGGCGTAGCTCAGCTCGGCAAACAGACCACGGGCATGCTCGGAGGTGTTCAGGGTCAGGTCGAACTGCGCGGCGTGGCTGTCCGACTCCAGCCCTTCGACGGTCAGGCCAGGCAGCTCGCGGCCCGCGCCCTTGACCTCGGTCTGGTGGTTGAACATCACCTGGAACAGCGGGCTGTGGCTGAGGCTGCGCTGCGGCTGCAACGCTTCCACCAACTGCTCGAACGGCAACTCCTGATGGGCCTGGGCCTGCAACGCGGTCTGTTTGACCTGTTGCAGCAGTTGCGTGAAGGTCTCGCCCGCGGCGAATTCGGCCTTGAGCACTTGGGTGTTGACGAAGAAGCCGATCAGCCCCTCGGTCTCGGCCCGGGTGCGGTTGGCAATCGGCACGCCGACGCGGATATCGGCCTGGCCGCTGTGACGGTGCAACAGGGTCTGGAACGACGCCAGCAACAGCATGAACAAGGTCACGCCCTGCTGCCGCGCCACCTGCTTGAGGTTCTCCACCAGCACGCCGTCCAGCGCGATGGCGCAGCGCGCGCCCGCCAGTTGCTGGATCGCCGGACGTGGACGGTCCATCGGCAGTTCCAGCACCGGCTGCTCGCCACCCAGTTGGGCGGTCCAGTAGTCCAATTGCCGGGCCTTCTCGCCGGCTTCCATCCAGGTGCGTTGCCACAGGGCGTAGTCGGCGTACTGGATCGGCAAGGCGCCGAGCGGGGTTTCCCGACCCTGGCTGAAGCCTTCGTACAGGCGCACCAGTTCATCGACCATGATCGGCATCGACCAGCCATCGGAGACGATATGGTGCTGGGTCAGCACCAGCACATGCTCGTGCTCGCCCAGGTGCAGCAACTTGACCCGCAGCAGCGGCCCCTGTTGCAGATCGAACGGCCGCTGCACTTCCTGCTCGACACAGGCGCGCAGGGTTTCACCCGCGGCCAGTTGCTCCACCGCCAGCACGAACGGCGCTGCCGGATGCACCACCTGCACCGCCTGCTCGCCGTCCTGGCGGAAGGTGGTGCGCAGGGTTTCGTGGCGGGCGATCAGGGCGGCGAAGCTCGACTCCAGCGCCTCGATATCCAGCGAGCCCTTCAGGCGCAAGGCGACAGGAATGTTGTAGGCGGCGCTGTCCGGCTCCAGTTGCCAGAGGAACCACTGGCGTTGCTGGGCGTAGGACAGCAGCAGCGGCTGGTCGCGATCAGCGTGGATAAACGCGGGGGCGCTGTTGGCGGCGCCCTGCCCGGCTGCCGCAGCGAACGCGGCCAGGTCCTCGGCCTCGAACAGCGCGCGCAGCGACAGCTCCAGCCCCAGTTGCTGACGCACCCGCGACACCACCTGGGTCGCCAGCAGCGAGTGACCGCCCAGGGCGAAGAAGTTGTCGGTGAGGCCGACCTTTTCCACTTTCAGCACCTCGACCCAGATCGCCGCCAGTTGCTGTTCCAGTTCGCTGACCGGCGCGACATAGTCGCCTTGCAGCAGCGCCGCGTCCGGCTTCGGCAAGGCCTTGCGGTCCAGCTTGCCGTTGGCGGTCAGTGGCATGGCGTCGAGCACGATCAGGTGCGTCGGCACCATGTAGTCCGGCAGGTTGGCTTTCAGGTGCGCCTTCAGGGTTTCGCGCAGTTCGTGCTGATCCTGTTCCAGCGCGCTTGGCACCAGATACGCCGCCAGTTGCTGCCCGCTCGGGCCCTCCACCGCCAGCACGATCACCTCGCGCACCGCCGCATGTTCTTGCAGGCGCGCTTCGATTTCGCCCAGCTCGATACGGAACCCGCGAATCTTCACCTGGTGGTCGATGCGCCCGGCGTATTCGATCACGTCCTCGGCGCGGTAACGCGCCAGGTCGCCGGTGCGGTACAGGCGGCTGCCGTCCTTGGCGAACGGGTTCGGCACGAAGCGCTCGGCAGTCAGCGCCGCGCGGTTGTGGTAACCACGGGCCAGGCCGGCGTGGCCGACGTGCAACTCACCGCTGACGCCCAGGGCCACCGGGTTGAAATCGGTGTCCAGCACATGCCACGACAGGTCCGGGATGGCCACGCCAATTGGGCTGACATCGGCCTGCAACAGGTCGGTTTTGCTGATCGGGCGATAGGTCACGTGCACCGTGGTTTCGGTGATGCCGTACATGTTGATCAGTTGCGGCTTCTGGTCGCCGAAGCGCTCGAACCAGGGCTGCAAGCTGCCGATATCCAGCGCTTCGCCGCCAAATACCACATAACGCAGCGCCAGTTCGGCGGACGACTCACAGGCCACCCGCGCCAGTTGCTTGAACGCCGATGGCGTCTGGTTCAGCACGGTGACGTTTTCGGAAACCAGCAACTGGTGGAAGTCTTCCGGCGAACGGGTCACTTCACGCGGCACCACCACCAGACGACCGCCGTACATCAGCGCACCGAAAATCTCCCAGACCGAGAAGTCAAAAGCGTAGGAGTGGAACAGGGTCCAGACGTCCTGATCGTCAAAGGCGAACCACTCATCGGTGGCCTTGAACAAGCGCAGCACGTTGTGGTGCGGCAGCAAGGTGCCCTTCGGTTTTCCGGTCGAACCCGAGGTGTAGATCACGTAGGCCAGGTTGTCCGGCGAGGTGAGGTTGAGCGGATTTTCGCTGCTGTAGCCGTCCAGCGACTCATCCAGGCGCAACGATTGCACGCCCGCCGGCACCGGCAGGTTCGACAGCAGATGAGACTGGGCCAACAGCAGCTTGATGCCGCTGTCTTCCATCATGTAACTCAGCCGGTCCTGCGGATAATCCGGGTCCAGCGGCACATAGGCGCCACCGGCCTTGAGAATCGCCAGCACGCCGACCAGCATCTCGAACCCGCGCTCGACGGACAGCCCGACCAGCACATCCGGCCCCACGCCCTGCTCGCGCAGTTTATGCGCAAGCTGGTTGGCCCGGGCATTGAGCGCCGCGTAGGTCAGTTGCTCGCCGCCGAAACTCAGCGCCACGGCGTCCGGCACGCGGGCCGCCTGCGCTTCGATCATCTGATGAACGCACTGCTCGCTCGGATAACGCGCCACATCCTGCTGCCAGCCACTTGGCAGGGCCAGTTCGCCCAGCGGCGCGGCGGCATCGACGATCAACGCGCCCAGCAGATGATTGAAATGCGCCGCCAGTTGCGCCACCGCCTGCTCGCCGAAGTGGCGGCGGTCGTGGCTGAAGCGCAGCGACAGGCGCTCACCGGTGTTGACCACCAGGGTCAGCGGGTAATGAGTCTGCTCCTGGCTGTGCACATCGCCGAACACCAGCCCGTCTGGCGCGGCCTGTTGCAGCGCCTCCGACACCGGGTAGTTCTCGAACACCAGGATCGAGTCGAACAGCGCTTCGCCCGCCCAGCCGGCCCAGCGTTGCACTTCGTACAGCGGCGTGTGCTCGAACTCGCGCAGGGCGAGGTTCTGGCCCTGCACCTGTTGCACCCAGTCGGCGACGCGCTGCTCGGAACGCGGGCTGCCCACCACCGGCAAGGTGTTGATGAACAGGCCAAGCTGTTCTTCCACACCCGCAAGCTCAGCCGGACGCCCGGCCACGGTGGCGCCGAAGGTCACGCTGGACTGACCGGTGTAGCGTTGCAGCAGCAACAGCCACGCGGCCTGCACCAGGGTGTTCAGCGTGACCCGCTGATCGCGGGCGAATTCGCCGAGGCGACCGGACAAGTCCGCGTCGAGGTCTTCCAGGTACTCGCCGTAGCCCTCGCCATCGGCGGCGCCCTTGAAGGCCTGGGCCAGCCGCGTCGGCTCGTTCAGGTCGGCCAGTTGCTCCCGCCAGAAACGCTGGCCGGCCGCCGCATCCTGGCCTTGCAGCCAGCGAATGTAGTCGCGGTAGCGGCTGCCCTGACGCGAAATCGGCGCGCCGGCATAGCGTTGCAGCACTTCGCCGAGCATCCGCGAACTGCTCCAGCCATCCATCAGGATGTGGTGGCTGGTGTAGATCAGTTGATGACGGTTGTCGCCGGTGCGGACCAGCGCCAGCCGCAGCAGCGGGCCCTCGGCCAGTTCGAAACCGTGGTCGCGCTCGGCGCGGGCCCAGTCGTCGATCCAGGTGTCGCGGTCGGCCTGTTCGCGGGCGTCGATTTCGACGAACGCCAGCTCCACCTCGCGCTGCACCACTTGCAAAGGCTGGTCGCCCTCGGTGACGAAAACACTGCGCAGCACTTCGTGGTGGTCCAGCAGCGCCTGCCAGGCCGCGCGCAGACGTGCGGCATCCAAGCCCTCGACGTCCACCCGCAACTGGTTGATGTAGTTGCCGGCCTCTTTCGCGTAGAGGCTGTGGAACAGCATGCCCTGCTGCATTGGCGACAGCGGGTAGATGTCCTCGATACCGGCGGCGGGCACCGGCAGGCGATCAAGTTGCGCCTGGCTCAGGGTCGCCAGCGGGAAGTCCGAGGGTGTGACGCCCTGGTTGCCCGCGACGCAATGCTCGATCAACGCGGTCAGGGTCCGCTCGTAGTCGCGGGCCAGGGCTTCGATGGTGGCGGGCTGGAACATTTCGCGGCTGAACGCCCATTCCAGGCGCAACTGGCCGTCATAGACCTGGCCATTGATGCTCAGCCAGTTGCCCAGCGGGCCCTCCGGGCACAGCGGCTGGCCGCCGTTTTCGCTGGCCGGCACGAACAGCGCGCCGTGCTGGCGATCGAAGCTGGCGTCGAACTGGCCCAGGTAGTTGAAGGTCACCCGCGCTTGCGGCAGGGCCGCCAGTTCATGGGCGAAATCGACATCGCCGAGGTAACGCAGCAGGCCAAAGCCGATGCCCTTGGCCGGCACGCCGCGCAGTTGTTCCTTGATCGCGCAGATCGAAGCGGCGGCGCTGGTCGCGGGCGTCAGGCGGACCGGGAACAGGCTGCTGAACCAACCCACGGTGCGGCTCAGGTCGACGTCCTCGAAGAGGTCTTCGCGGCCATGGCCTTCCAACTGGATCAGCACCGACGGCTGCTGGCTCCACTGGCACAGCACCTGGGCCAGGGCGGTCAGCAGCAGGTCGTTGACCTGGGTGCGGTAGGCCGCCGGGGCGACCTTGAGCAGTTGCGCGGTCAGTTCCGCGCTCAGGTGCGACGCGGCATGGGCGGCGTCGGCAATCCGCGGATTGGCCTGGGCGTTGTCACGCGGCAGCGCGTCTTCGGCGCCGGCCAGGGTGGCGCGCCAGTAATCACGCTCGGCTTCCAGCGTCGGGCTGGCGGCATAGCCATGCAGTTTTTCCGCCCAGGCCTTGAGCGACGTGCTCTTGGCCGGCAGGCCCGGCGCGCGGCCGGCGGCGATGGCGCCGTAGGCCTGTTGCAGGTCTTCCAGCAACACGCGCCAGGACACCCCGTCCACCACCAGGTGATGGATCACCAACAGCAGGCGCTGTTCGCCGGCCGGCAGCTTGACCAGCAAGGCCCGCAGCAACGGGCCGTTTTTCAGGTCGAGGCTGCGCTGGGCTTCATCGGCCAATGCTTCGATGCCGGTGGCATCGTCCAGCTCGCGGGTCCACAGCAGTTCGGCGCTGTTGAGCGGCGCGAACACCGCCTGCCAGCCGGCGTACTGCCGGGCGAAATTCAGGCGCAGCGCGTCGTGCTGTTCGACCAGCGCCAACAGCGCCGCCTGCAGGTGCGCGGCGTCGAGCGGCTGGGTCGGGGTGAGCAGCACCGACTGGTTCCAGTGCTGGCGCGCGGGAATGTCCAGTTCGAAGAAGCGCGCCTGAATCGGCAGCAGCGGCAGGTTGCCGCTGATCTGCTCGACCACTGCGGCGACCGCCTTTTTCTCGATCAGCTTGGCCACCGAGGCCAGTTGGCCGATGGTCTGTTTTTCGAACAGTTGCTTGGGGCTGAGCTTGAGGCCCTGGCGCTTGGCCCGGGCGATGATTTGCAGGCTGAGAATCGAGTCACCGCCCAGCTCGAAGAAGTTGTCGGTGCTGCCGACCTGTTCCAGCTTGAGCACGTCGCACCAGATGGCCGCGAGTTTTTCCTCGATCTCGCCTTGCGGGGCGACATAGCGCTGCTTGACCGCGCCCGGCTTGGGCAGGGCCTTGCGGTCGAGCTTGCCGTTGGCGGTCAGCGGCAATTGCTCCAGCAAGACGATCTGCGCCGGCACCATGTACTCCGGCAGGCGCTCGGCCAGTTGCTCGCGCAGGGCCTCGGCCTGCTCGCCGCTGGCCACGCACCAGGCCAGCAGTTGCAGGCGCGACTCGTCGCCGTCCTGCGGCTCGGCCAGCACCACCGCCTGAGCCACCGCCGGCAAGGCTTGCAGGACGCGCGCAACTTCCGCCGGCTCGACGCGGTAACCGCGAATCTTCACCTGATCGTCGGCACGGCCAATGAATTCCAGTTGCCCCTGGTGGTTGAACCGAACCCGGTCGCCGCTGCGGTACAGCCGCGCCCCCGCCGGGCCATGGGGATCGGGAATGAAACGTTCGGCGGTCAGCGCCGGCTGGCCGAGGTAACCCAGGGCCACGCTGTCACCGCCGATATATAACTCGCCCGGCACCCGCGGCGCCACGCCGTTGAGCACGTCATCCAGGACCCGCACGCAGGCGCCCGGCAGCGGCGTGCCGACCGGCACCACCTGGGGCAGCGGATCTTCCGCGCCGACTTCATGGGTCAGCACGCCGACCGTGGTTTCGCTGGGGCCGTAGTGGTTGATGAAACGGCACTGCGGACGCAGGCGTCGAACCTGTTCCAGCAGCCCCGCCGGGCAGGCTTCGCCGCCGACGATCAGGGCATGACGCGGCAGCACGTCGGCGGCGCGGGATGCCTGCAACAGCGCGGCGAGGTGGCCGGGGACAATCTTCAGCACGCCAACCTGATGGGTCGCCATGTAGTCGGCGAACGCATCCGGGTCGAAGCCCAGCGCTTCCGGCAGCACATGCAGGGTGCGACCGGCGCACAACGCGCCGAACAGCACGGTGTGGCCGAGGTCGGCGGCGATGGTGGAGGCCAGCGCCATGCTCGCTTCCGGCGCCAGTTCCAGGCGCGCGAGCAGGCCGCGCACATAGCTGGCCAGAGCACCGTGGCTGACCAGCACGCCCTTGGGCAGGCCGGTGGAGCCGGAGGTGTGGATCACGTAGGCCGGGGCCTCAGCGTCGACGTTCAGTGCCGGCGCGGTGGCCGGCTGCGCCTGCCAGGCCAGCGGGTCGTAGGCCAGCGCGGCGCAACCATCGACCTTCAGCGAGGTCAGCCGCGCATCGCCCGCGGCGCACAGCAGCACCCGCGCACGGGCGCGTTCGAGCATCTGTTGCAGGCGCGCCTCCGGTGCCTTGGCGTCCAGCGGCATGTACACCGCGCCGACCTTGAGGGTCGCCAGCAAGGCGGTCAGCCATTCCAGCGAGCGCTCCATCAGCAGCGCCACCGGTTGGCCCGGACTGACGCCCAGCGCCAACAAGTGCTGGGCCAGACGGTTGGCGGCTTCGTCCAGTTCGCGGTAGCTCAGGCTTTCACTCAGGCAGCGCGCGGCCAGGGCATCGGGCCGCTGCGCGACATGACGGTTCCACTGTTCCAGCACCAGCGGCGAGGCGGCCAGCGGTGCCTGCGCTTGCGGCTGCGGCAGGGCGCCGAGGCTGAGCAGCGGCGCCCGTGGCGCGTCCAGCAGTTCATCGAACAGCGCCAGCAGCGACGGGATGAACGCTTCCACGGTGCCGCGCTGGTAGAGGTCGCTGGCGTAGGTCAGGTCGCCGTGGATCAGCGTGCCGTCGTCGGTGATGTCCAGCGCCAGGTCGAAGTGCGCGCCCTCGCGGTGCAGCGGGTACTCGCTGACGTCCAGGCCCGGCAACTTCAGCGACAGCTCCTGCTTGAGCACCACGTTCTGATTGAACTTGGCCTGGAACAGCGGGTTGTGGCCGAGGCTGCGCTCCGGCGCCAGACGGTCCACCAATTGCTCGAACGGCACGTCCTGATGCGCTTGGGCGTCGAACGAGGTTTCGCGAATCTGGCCGAGCAGATCGAGGTAGCTCAGGCGCTCGTCGATCTGGCAACGCAGCACCTGGGTGTTGATGAAGAAGCCGATCAGGCCCTCGGTCTCCGCGCGGCCACGGTTGGCGTTGGGCACGCCGATACGGATATCGCGCTGCCCGGACTGGCGCGAAAGGAACAGCGAAAAACCCGCCAGCACCAGCATGAACAGGCTCATGCCCTGGCCACGGGCGAAGGCGTTCAGGCGCTGCGAGCGCTCCACGCCGAAATCGAACGCGAGGCGCTCGCCACGGAAGCTCTGGCTCGGCGGCCGCGGGAAATCCTGCGCGGCCTCCAGCAGCGGCTGCTCGTCACCCAACTGGCGCTGCCAGTAATCCAGTTGCCGCTCGCCCTCCCCGGCCTCCAGCCAACTGCGTTGCCAGATGGCGTAGTCGGCGTATTGCAGCGGCAGCGCCGGCAGGTTGGGCTCGCTGCCCTGGCTGTACGCCTGATAGCTCTGGGCGAACTCCTTGACCATCACGTCCATCGACCAGCCGTCGGAAACGATGTGGTGCATGCTCACCACCAGCACGAAGTCCTCGGCGCCGAGCTGGAACAGGTTGGCGCGCAGCAGCGGCCCGTCGATCAGGTCGAAGGGCCGCGCCGTGGCCGCGCCGACCTGGCGGACCAGTTCGGCATCGCGCTGGTCGGCGGCGACGGCGCGCAGGTCGCTGCGTTCCACAGTCATCGACAACGACGGCAGGATCACCTGGCACGGCTGCTCGCCATCGCTGCGGAACACCGTGCGCAGCACTTCGTGACGCTGCAGCAGCAGGTCGAAAGCGCGTTGCAGGGCACGGTCATCGAGCTGCCCGCGCAAGCGCAGGCCGGTGGTCATCTTGTAGGCGTCGCTGGACGGGTCGAGCTGCCAGAGGAACAGCAGGCGTTGCTGGGCATAGGACAGCGGGATCAGCGCGACGTCATGGCGGCTTTCCACGATCGGCAGCAGGCTGAAATCCTTGCCGTCCTGGCGAAGCTTGGCGAGGAACTGGCGGCGCTGGTCGAGGGACATACCGACAAAACGTTTGGCGATACGTGCAGTTGTGGTCCCGCTCATGCTCCTACTTCCTCCAGAGAATCCATGAACTGGTCCATATCGTCCCAGTCATCGTCAGTCGTGGTCGTCGTCAGCGCCGCCACTTCGGCGGCCAGCTCGCTCAGCAGCGGCTTTTCGAACAGCGTGCGCAGCGGCAGGCTGACGCTCAGGTGTTTCTTGATCCGCGCGATCATCTGCGCGGCCAGCAGCGAATGGCCGCCCAGTTCGAAGAAGTTGTCGCTCAGGCCGACGCGCTCGATTTTCAGCACTTCGGCCCAGATGGCCGCCAGTTGTTGCTCAAGCTCAGTGACCGGCGCGACATAGGCGGTTTGCGACAGGGTGGTGTCCGGTTTCGGCAGTGCCTTGCGGTCGAGCTTGCCGTTCGGCGTCAACGGCATGGCCGCCAGCAGCACGAAGTGGGTTGGCACCATGTAGTCCGGCAGGCTGGCTTTCAGTGCGGTTTTCAGGTCTTCACGCAGCGCCTCGGCATCGCTCGCCACTTTCGTAGTCACGTAGGCCGCAAGCTGCTTGCCCTGCGGGCCGTCGATATCCAGCACCACCGCTTCGCGGATCGCCGGATGCTCTTGCAGGCGGGTTTCGATTTCGCCCAGTTCGATACGGTAGCCACGGATCTTCACTTGATGGTCGGCGCGGCCGACGTATTCGAGGACACCATCGGCGCGGCGGCGTGCCAGGTCACCGGTGCGGTACAAACGCTCGCCCGGCGCGCCGAACGGGTTCGGGACGAACACCGGGGTGGTGCGGCGCGGGTCGGCGACATAGCCGCGACCGACGCCAGTACCCGCCACGCACAACTCGCCGACGGCACCCAGCGGCACCAGCTCCAGCGCGTCGTCCAGCAGGTAGATCAGGTTGTTGTCGGTCGGCGTGCCGATCGGCAGGTAGGTGCTTTGCGTGGAATCCAGATCGACGCGGAAGAACGCCACGTCGTCCGAGCATTCGGCCGGGCCATAGGCGTTGACGAGGCCGATCTGTGGATAACGCAGTAGCCATTGCTTCGCCAGTTCAGGCGGCATGGCTTCGCCGGTCGGCAGCATCCAGCGCAGGCCGTCGAGGCTTACGCGCTCTTCGGCCAGCAAGCCCTGAATCAACGACGGCACGCTTTCCAGCACGCTGATGCCTTGCGCTTGAACGTGAGCCAACAGCGCCTGCGGATCGCGGGCGATATCGTTCGGCACGATATCCACGCGGGCCCCGAACAGCGGCGCGGCGAGGAACTGCCAGACGGAAATATCGAAGCTCTGCGAGGCGGTCTGGGCGATCACATCGGCGTCGCTCAAATCGAGGTACGGCACCTTGCTCAACTGGTTGTTGAGCATGCCGCGCTGCTCGACCATCACGCCTTTCGGCAGGCCGGTGGAGCCGGAGGTGAAGATCACGTAGGCGAGGTTGTCCGGGGCGCTGTAGCGGCCCGGGTTATCCACAGACACCCCGCTCTGCTGGACCTGTTCCCAGACCAGCAGGTGCACCGGGCTGTCCAGACCGGCCAACAATTCATGCGCCTGCGCCTCGCACGCGGCGCTGCACACCAGCACCGGTGCGCCGCTCTGGGCGATCACGCCAGTCAGGCGCTGGTTCGGCAAGGCCGGGTCCAGCGGCAGGTAGCCGGCGCCGGCCTTGAAGCTGCCGACGATCATGCCCAGCAGGTCCGGGCCGCGCTCGGCCAGCAAAGCAATCGGTTGATCGAAGCCAGCGCCCGCCGCAATCAGCGCATGGCCCAGGCGGTTGGCGGCGGCGTTCAGTTCGGCGTAGCTGCCCTGACGCTCAAGGCACGAGACGGCGATGCGCTCCGGATGCGCGGCGACCTGCTCTTCGAACAGCGCCACATAACTACGCTCCAGCGGGTACTCATGAGCGCTCTGATTGCAGCCCTGCACCAGAAACTCACGCTCGGTCTCGCCCAGCAACGGCAGTTGATCAATCCGCGCCAGCGGGTTGGCACAGATGCCCGATAGCAGGTTGCGCCAATGCTCGGCCATACGCAGCACGGTGGACTTGTCGAACACATCGGTGGCGTAGGTAAAGGACGCCTTCAGGTGCTCGCCTTCACCACTGGTTTCCAGCATCAGGTCGCTGCCCGCAGCTTGTGGCCGCTCATTCGCCGCCTGTTGTTCAGCGGGCAGGTCGGCAACGGTGAGACCGCAAGCCAATTGCCGATCCTTGGCATCGGTGACCAGCGGCCGATGGTTGAACATGACCTGGTACAGCGGATTGCGATTCTGCAGGCGAGGCACCTGCAAGCCATCAACCACCGCATCGAACGGCAATTCCTGATGCGCCTGCGCCCCCAGCGCGGTTTGCCGCACGGCTTGGAGCAAGGCATCGAAACGGGTGTCGGCGCAGACTTCGGTGCGCAGAACTTGGGTGTTGACGAAAAAGCCGATCAAACCCTCGGTTTCACTGCGCGTGCGGTTGGCGATCAGTCCACCCACGCGGATATCGGTCTGCCCGCTGTAGCGATGCAGCAGCGCCTTGAACGACGCCAGCAGCACCACGAACAAGGTCACCCCCTGCTGCTGGGCCAAACGCTGCAGGCCCTTGAGCAGGTCACGCTCGAGGAGGATTTCCAGGCACTTGCCCTGTTGCGTCGGCAACGCTGGGTGGGGCCGGTCCATAGGCAACTCCAGCACCGGATGCTCCTGGCCCAGGTGCGTGCGCCAGTAGTCCAGTTGCCGATCCTGCTCGCCCGCTTCCAGCCAGTAGCGTTGCCACAGCGCGTAGTCGCGGTACTGCACCGGCAGCGGCTCAAGCTGAGCGGAGGTGCCGGTAACCAGCGCGTCATAGTGGCGCATGCACTCATCGATCAGCACGCCCATCGACCAACCGTCGGTGATGATGTGGTGCAACGTCAGCAGCAACACGTGCTGCTGCGCTTGCGTACGCAACACGCGAATGCGAAACAGCGGCCCCTGCTCCAGGTCGAACGGCGCCAGCGACTGGCTGGCCATTTCCTCGCGGGCGACCGCCCAGCGTTCGGTCTCGGGCAAGGCGCTCAGGTCGCGAAAACCAATCGTCACAGGTGCGGGCGCAGCCACTCGCTGAACGGCCTGCTCGCCTTCCTGAGCGAAAGTGGTACGCAGGCTCTCGTGACGCTCCACCAGCAAACCGAAGGCACGCTCCAGCGCCTGAAGCTCGAAGGGCCCGTTCAGGCATACGGAAACCGGCAAGTTGTAGGCGGGACTGCTGGCATCGAACTGCCAGAGAAACCACATGCGCTGCTGGGCGTAGGAAAGACCCTCGCGCTCGGCGAGGCCCTCACAGGACGGTATCGGAAACAGGGCGAAGTCCACTTCTTCCCGGCGCAGCGCGTCAAGGAACAGGCTGCGTTTGTCGGCAGGCAACTCGACGAAACGGCGGGCGAGTTTCTGGGCTTGTTCGGCATTCATGGGGTGTGTCCTTGCTGATCGGCGTGACCATGGGTGGGTCGTATCAACAAGAACGAATAGGAATGGAAATATTTAGCAAGGAATGAAGGTGTGGGGACCAAGGGAGCCCTTCGCGGG
>NZ_JANLOA010000011.1:0-38662 GCF_025466035.1 Pseudomonas sp. 20P_3.2_Bac5
TGGGATTTCGTACAGAGCCTAGTACGGTAACCATACTGCCCGACTGCTTCTCGCTGTATGAAATCATCCATCCATTGAGGGACCTCAAAAGAAGTGATTTTAGCACCAGGGCGCAATCCTAAAAAATACTCAGCGTGCTCAAAGCCCCCTATATTTATGTTAATAGTTCCTTTTTTAATTACTGGATCACCAGCATCATTTATACTAATTAATTCGCGACTCGCCTTAGTCATTCTACCACCTTGCACGCGAAAAACCGTAGGGTTAATTGGTACTGAAACCATACGTCCCGCGCTAGCCTTGGCAGCCGCCCCGCCAAGAAAAAATGGGACACTGCTATTTCCGATAGCATAAGCATCTCCATCAACCAATGCTTTGAAAGGTGAGACAGCGCTCTGCACCACACCTCCAACTCCCTTCCAAACAGTGGTGGTGACACCGTCGTTTTTAACGCTATTAAACAGATCACTCCTCATAGAATAATCATACTGCATACCCAATAGGTAAGCCGCAAACCTAGTCACTTGCGATACAGTATCAAGCGACATTTTACCTGCTTGAACATATGGATATGCCAAATCCTCTGGAAGACTATAGAGACTATCATTCCACCCTGACAGCATAACACCCATATTATTGAAAATCTTGAAGCCCTCATAGCCACTTACAGGTTCCACCGAGTCTGATCTGGCATAGATATGCACGCCATCGGCAGGAGTAATGAACAGGGTGGACTTATCTCGTTTTTCAACGATGCTTCCTGCATCGGTAGACATCATGCCTTGCATTTTATCTGCATCAACGGAAGCGAGCGCATACCTGTAGCGATCCCGATTCGATACACCCTGAAGCTGGCGAACGGCATAATCAACCAACGCATTCCCGAACGCATCTGCCGCAACTTGGCCGTAGTCAGGACGCGAGCCGCCAAACCATTTGTCCCTAGGCTCTGTA
Source organism: Pseudomonas sp. 20P_3.2_Bac5 (assembly GCF_025466035.1). Lineage (NCBI taxonomy): Bacteria > Pseudomonadati > Pseudomonadota > Gammaproteobacteria > Pseudomonadales > Pseudomonadaceae > Pseudomonas > Pseudomonas sp. 20P_3.2_Bac5. The sequence goes on from NZ_JANLOA010000011.1 coordinate 955, forward strand.
CGAAATCCCGAGAAACCCAGTCGGCGCTCCTCGGAAGCTGAAGTTTTGTAGAGTTTCCAGCCATCTACGGAAAGGAATCCTATGATGGCTAAGCGTTACGAACTCTCGGATGAGGCCTGGGCTGTGGTTACTGATCTCTTCACCGAAACCCATGGCCGGGGGCGGCCCCGCCTGAGCGACCGCCTGATGCTCGATGGCGTGCTCTGGGTGCTCTGCTCAGGTGCCGCGTGGAGAGCTAAATCACAAATGGAGTGCCGACCCGTTCAGCACAGCACCATCTACTGTAGGAACGCGCACACGCAGTGCAATCAGCAGCGCGGCCAGCAGCATCAGCACGGCCGCCGCCACGAATACGCCTGCGCTGCCACCGAGGCTGAACATTGCCCCACCAGCGGCAGCGCCCGTGGCGATGGCCGACTGCACAGACGCTACCACCATGCCCCCGGCGCTTTCCGCCTGGTCAGGAACCGCGCTGGCGACCCAGTTCGACCACGCCACCGGCACACCCCCAAAGGCCAGGCCCCAGACCGCCAGCAGAACGGCCTGCCCTGGCACCGACGCCGGCAACAGGACCAGCGCCAGTGCCGCAACGCCCACCAGCGCAGGCATCAACACCAGGGTGGCCAACGGGTGGCGGGTAAGCATCCACCCGGCCACCAATGTGCCGACAAAGTTCGCCACACCAAAACCCAGCAACATCAACGACAGCCCCTGTGGGCCAATGCCGGTCGTACCTTCGAGGAATGGCCGAACATACGTGAACATCGCGAAGTGGCCGCTGTGCACCAGCACACAACCGAACATCCCCATTGCAATGCCTGGCCGCTGCAACACCTCAAGCACCGTGCGCAGGCGTGCCGGCTGACGCGGCGCAAGGCTCGGCAGCGTGAGTGACTGGAAAACCAGGGTCGCCACCCCCACCGCCGCCGCTGCAAAGAACGCGCTGCGCCAGCCATAAAGCCCGCCCAGATAACTGCCCAGCGGGACCGCAACCACCGTCCCGATGGCGATGCCGCTGAAAATGATCGAGAGCGCTCGCGGCAACAAAGCCCCCGGCACCAGGCGCATCGCCACCGCCGCCGCCATGCTCCAAAACCCGCCAAGCGCGATGCCCAACAAGATGCGCATCAACAACAGCACCGCGAAACTGGAGGAAACGGCGACCAACAGATTGGAAGCGATCATCAACGTGGAAAAACCCAGCAACACCCAGCGGCGATCGATACTGCGAGTCAGGCCTGGCACCAACAGGCCGGCGAACAGCGCCACCACGGCTGTCACCGTGACCGCTTGGCCAGCCAGCGCTTCGGATACCCCCAACTCGGTCGCCATCGGCGTCAACAGGCTGGCCGGAAGGTACTCAGCGGTCAGCAAGCCAAACACGCCCATGGCCAACGAGAATACGGCCATCCACGCGGGGGTTGCAGGTTCTGCATCCGGCCCGGCGCCGGAACGGCTGTCGGGTACGGCATTGCATACAAGGTCAGTCATTGCACGGATCTCCCAATCTTCAAGTGCGACCCGCAGTCTAGGCGCGAGAATTCGGATGATCTATGATCGAAAAACTCAACTTTTTGACCAAAACACCTGAACAATGCCGACAGACCCATTTGCCCTCTCTTCCGATCTCATCAACGAGCTGTTGCGCGGCATGCGCCTGCGCGGTGTCGAGTACCGGCGTATCCAGGCGGGTCCGGCCTTCGGCTTGGGCTTCGCTGCCAAACCCGGGCATGCCTGGTTCCACTTCCTGGCGTTCGGCAACACGGTGCTGCGCATGGAAGACGGGACAACCTATGCGCTGTCCGCCGGTAACGCCGTCTTCATCGCCCATGGCGCGGCCCATCAATTGCTCTCGCATACGCACGTGCCCGTGCAGGACATCGACCTTCTGGACGGTGAGCCTCTCGGCGACACCGTCAGCGCGGTGGACACCGGAACCGATGCCGGCCCCATGCCGACCACGCTTTTGTTCAGTGGATGCATGGAATTCGAATTGGGCAGCCTCCATGGCCTTGGCAAGCTGATGCCGGGCCTGATGCTGATTGATGCCGGTGGCCAGCGTTACCCCGGGCTGGTGCCTATTCTCACCACCATGGAGCGCGAGGTCAGCGCCGCACGCGTTGGCTTCGCCGGCATCCTCGCGCGATTGGCCGACGTGGTCGCCGCGATGGTCGTTCGAGGTTGGGTCGAGTGCGCCTGCGGCAACGCCTCCGGCCTGGTTGCCGCCCTGCGCGACCCGCGGCTGGCAGGTGCACTTCTGGCGCTGCATCAACAACCGGGCCGCGACTGGACCGTCGAGCAGTTGGCGGAGCAATGCAATACGTCCCGCTCGGTCTTTGCGGAGCGTTTTCAATTGACGATCGGCATGACCCCGCTGCGCTACGTCACCGAAGTGCGAATGCGGCTTGCCAGCCAGTGGCTGACACTGGAAAGGATGCCAATTGAAGAGGTCGCGCAGCGTTTGGGCTATACGTCTCAGGCGGCGTTCAGTCGGGCCTTCAAGCGTGTTACGGGTAATACGCCTGGGTTGAGTCGGAGGTTGAGGCCGTCGGCTGCCACCTGAAGCTGAGTGGAATTATTAGTGGATGGGCCACAATGGGCGGCATTGGCATTATTCAAGATAAACGAATGGCAACGGACGACGGCCAGCCAAGTGACGTCGAAGCCTTCACCCGCCAACTGGTTGAATGTGTCCAGCACCGCCTTGTGCTCCAGCCGGCTGGAGATGATGTGTCGTCGCTGCCCTGCCGACGCGGCGATGCCCTTGAGGGCGAGGTTGTTGGATTCGGTTGCACCGGAGGTCCACACCACCGCCCCGGTGCCTTTATGGCGACCTAACCGTGCAGGAAGCGGTCAGTTTCGCGGTACAGCACATCGGCAGGGATCGCATGGTCTGCACCGGGTACTACAACCAGTCGGGCGCCCGGCAGGTGCTCGGCGATGATCTTCGATTGCACCGGATCGCAGATCCAGTCTTCAGCGCCGCAGATCACCAGCGCCGGGCATTTGACCCGAGCCAGTTGCTCAACCACATCAAACGCATGCCATACCTCGGGCTCGTACAGGTCGTTGTGCACTTTCGCCCGGTAGATGCCGGTGCGGCTGCGTTCGAGCAGGCCGTCCAGATCCGGGGCGACGCCGTCCGGCACGTACATCGGCGCCAGGGCGAACATGATCAGGCGGAACTCTTCGTCGTCCACAAGCGTGGGCGTGAAGATTTTCTGCAACATGGCTTCGGTGGCCATCGGCGCTTTCTTCGCCGCCCGTGCCTTGAGGTTGGCGGTGGCCTCCACCTCGTGCCGATAGCTCGGCGCGGTGCCGCGCAGGATCAGGTGCGACAGGTGTTGCGGATACCGCACCGCATACGCCTGGGCAATAAAGCCGCCGAACGAGCCGCCCTGCAGGATCAGCTTGCGCCCGCCGCCGAGGGTCACGCGCAGTTGCTCGATGTCTTCGACAATCTGATCGAAGGTGAACGGCGGCGTCACGCTCGAATGGCCGTGGCCGCGCATGTCGAAGCCGATGACTTTGTAGCGGTCGCCAAACGCGGCGTGGGCGGCGAATACGCCGTCGTGCTGGCCTTGACCGCGACCGCCGTGGAGAACGATCAGTGGCTGTTCATTGGTTTCACCGGCGATCGAGTAGTTGAGGGTCGCGCCGTTGATGACGATGGATTGGTTACGCTTGATGTCCGGCATGTGCCTCGCCTTGCGGTTGTCGGGTTGGCCGGCACGCGCCAGCAGCGGCGCCAATGCGGCGCCCGCGGTGAGTGTGCCGAGGGTCTGGAGCACGGTTCTCCTGTGCATCGATGGTCCCTCAGAAGTTGTAGGCAAGGCGCGTGTACCAGTAGCCGCCACCAAAGCCGAACGGCGAGATGTAGCCGTATTGGCCCAGCCCGGTGCTGCTGGTGATGCCGTTCTTGTCGGGGACCACGTCGAACAGGTTGTTGGCCCCCACTTCCAGCGACACGCCGTTGCTGAAGTCGTAACCGACGTTCAGGTCGGTGATCCATTTGGCGCCGAAGGTACGGTCGGTGTCCTGGGTCGAGCCCGGCTGGGTCACTTCGCCAAAACGGGTCACCCGCAGGTTGCTGCGCCACTGGCCGACACGCCAGTCGGCACCGAGGATGATCTTGTCGCGCGGGTTGCCGCGCAGCAGGTAGCCCTGGGCCGAGTGGCCGAAAACGCCGCTGCCCGACGGCGTGGTGATGTCGTCCTTGATGCTTTCGATCTTGGTCTCGTTGTGGTTGAGCGCGGCGCTCCAGCGCACCTGGCCGAACTGGCCGTAGTCGGCGCGGTAGTCGGTCAGCAGGTCGACGCCACGGGTGCGGGTATCGACAGCGTTGGTGTAGAACTGCGCGCCGTTGAAATCACGCAGGCCGTAGGACTCCATCACCGCGACGACATCGCGGCCGGTGAGGATGTCGGACAGCACCAGGCGGTCGTCGATATTGATCTGGTAGACGTCCAGGGTGGTGGTCATCTGCGGCAGCGGCTGCCAGGTGAAACCGACGCTGAAGTTCTGCGATTTCTCCGGTTTCAGCGCCTTGGCGCCGAGTGCCTGGCCCACCGCCGAATCAGGCGCGAGGTGCTTGTAGTAGTACTGGGTGTAGCCGTTGGTGGTGGCCTGGTAGGAACTCACCGAACTCTGCTGGTAGACGCTCTGCGCCAGCGATGGCGCGCGGAAGCCGTTGCTCACGGTCGCGCGCAGGGCGAACTCGGGGGTGAAGTCGTAGCGGGTGGTCAGCTTGCCGTTGGTGGTGCTGCCGGCCGAGTCGTCATAGCGCTCGTGACGCAGGGCCACCGCGGTGTAGAGCTTGTCGGTGGGATAAAAGCCGACATCGACGTAGCCCGCGTAGACATTGCGGTCGGCCTGGCCGGCATCGTCAGGGCTGACGCCACGCACGCTCGACGAGGTGTTGGGCTCCTGACCGGCGAAGGGACCGCTGGTGTAGACGTAGTCGCCGCGCGCCCAGGACAGGTACTCGCCCTGCCCCAGTTTCCAGTCTTCGAAGCGGTGCTCGACGCCGAACGACACTTGGGTCGGCTTGGCCAGGCCGATGTCGAACGCTTGGGTGAAATCGAGGTTATTGACCCACTGCTTGAACGTCTGGCTACCCATGTAGAACGTGGTCGGGCTCTCGGGGCCGAAGCTGGCGTTGAGGTTGCGTGAGGTGGTCAGGCGAATGTAGTCGCGGCTGTAGCTGGTACTCAGGTCGGTGTTCCAGCCGGCCAGTTCGCCACGGGTGCCGAACACCACCTGGAAGTCGTCCTCGTCCAGCGGCCGTTTGGCCGAGGCGCCATCCGGGTAGATCTCGGTGATGTTGCCGTTGGCGGTGGCCTGGCGGAAGTTGGCGTGCTTGTAGCCGTCGCGGTGGCTCAGGGTCGAGAACGAATACAGCGAAGTGACATCGGACAGCGGCAACTCGGCGTTGTAGGCGAAGTTGGTGATGTTGCTCTCGGGGTTGCCGTAGCCTTCGTTGACCACCTCGTAGGCCTTGGGCACACGGGTCACGCCATTGGCCGCGAAGCCTTCGCGGACCACCGGTTCGGCCCGGGTGAAGCGGTCCTGGTTGCGGTTTTCCAGGGCCAGGTGGACGAAGCCGTCGTTGGGCAGGGCAAAGCCGTGGCTGACGCTTTCCTGGCGGGTGGAGCCATCGCCCAGGTAGTTCTGGCCGTAGCTGGCCGAGGCCTGTCCGCCGCTGTCTTCCTGCTTGAGGATGATGTTGATCACCCCGGCGATGGCGTCCGAGCCGTATTGCGCGGCAGCGCCGTCCCGCAGGACTTCGATGCGTTCGATCAGGTTGGTCGGAATCAGGTCGAGGTCGGCCGGGGTCGAGCCGCTGCTGGTCCAGGAGCCGCTCTGCAGCAGGCCGCTGTTGTGGCGGCGCTTGCCGTTGACCAGCACCAGCACCTGGTCGGCGTTGAGCCCGCGCAGGCCGGCGGCGCGGATCACGCCGCTGGCACCGGCGCCGCTCATGGCCGGCAGGTTGTAGGACGGCAGCAGTGCGTTCAGGGTTTCCATCAGGCCGTCGCGGCCCACGGTCTTGAGCTGCGCGGCGGGGATCACGTCGATCGGTGCCGGGCTGCTGATGACGGTGCGCTGTTCGCCCCGGGTGCCGGTGACGGTCACGGTTTCCAGCGCCGGATCGGTGGCAGTGGCCGCCAGGGCGCTCTCGCTGAGCAGCCCGACGCTGGCGAAGATGCACAAGGCAAGCGGTGAGTAAGGATGAGGGGTGCGGCTAAATGTTGGCATCGTTATAGGGCATCCAGTGGTACTGAAGTGGATACCGCGTACCGTGGTCGGCTGACGGCGTGTGCGCCTCTGGCGCACGTTGGTTTTTGGGGTTTTGGGTTCGGCAAGGCGGAACGGGTCTGCTGCTCAGGTATCCAGTCCATAGATGTCGCGGGCGGCGGCGGGCGAGATCCGCTCTTCGCGCAGGTCCTGGAGCACCTTTTCCCGTGCGCGCTGCCTCGGGTCGCCGACACCGCCGCCACCGGAGGTGATCGCGGCCGCGGTCTGGCCCGGCTGCAAGGTGCCGGTGCGGTTGCGCAGCGCGGCGACGCCAGCGCCCAGTTCGATCCGCGAGGTGCTGCCCGGCAAGCCACCGACAAGGCCCCACGGTGGCACGCGGTTGTGTGGCCCGCCGAGGTTGACGGTGGCGACATGATCGACCGGCGAAACGACCCGGCGGATGGCCATGCCACCGCGAAATTCGCCGGCGCCGCCGGAGTCCTGGACCAGTTCGTAAGCGTGGATCATCAGCGGGTGCTCGCTCTCCAGCGCCTCGACCGGGATGTTCGCCGAGTTGGTGCCATGCACGTGCACGCCGTCGATACCGTCCTGGGCAAAGCGTGCGCCGAGGCCACCGCCCATGCTCTCGTTGTAGACATTGAACTGGCCAGTGCGCGGGTGAACGCCGCTCATGGTCAGCACCGTGACCCCGGTGGACCCGGCCAGCACCCGCTCGGGGATGGCCTGGGCCAGGGCCGCGAAGAGCATGTCGGTCAGGCGCTGGGCAATATCGTGACGGCTGTACACCGCCGCTGGCGGCGCGGCGTTGACGATCGAGCCATAAGGCGCGCTGATGCGGATCGGTCGATGCAGACCGGCGTTGGCCGGCGTGTCGCTGTCGATCAGGGTCTTGACCACGTAATACACCACCGCTCGCAGCACCGTGGCGACCATGTTCAGCCCCGAGCGGGTCTGCGGCGGGCAGCCGTCGAAATCGAAGAGGATCTCCTCCCCCGTCACTTCGATGGCCACTTTGAGGGTGAGGATGTCCGGCCACAGGCTGGTATCGAAGTCGTGCTCGAACACATAGCGGCCGTCCGGGATCGCGGCAATCCCGGCGCGGGTCTTGCGCTCGCTGTAGTCGAGCAGCAGCGTGCTGGCCTCGGCCACGGTGGCGGCGCCGTAGCGCTCGCAGAGTGCCTGGACCCGCTCCACGCCGAGTTTGTTCGAGGCCATCTGCGCGCTGAGGTCGTTGATACGCTCGTGCGGCACCTGGCAGTTGAGCAGAATCAGGTCGAGGACATCCTGCTGCACCTGGCGCTCGCGGTAGAGCTTGATCGGCGGGATGCGCAGGCCTTCCTGATAAATATGGGCATGCCCACGGTCGACGAAATCGGAGTGGTGCGCCAGGTTGGCGACCCAGGCGAACAGCCGGCCTTCGACGAACACCGGCTCCAGCAGGACGATGTCATTGAGGTGAGTGCCGCCGCCGGTGTGGGCATCGTTGCCGATGAACACATCACCGGCGCGCACCGCACTGAGGTCGGCGCGCTTGAGGGTTTCGGCGACGATGCCCAGCAGCGAGCCGAGGTGCAGCGGGATCTGCTCGGCTTGGGCGATGATCAGACCCTCGGTGTCGAAAATCGCCGCGGAGCAGTCGCGCCGCTCCTTGATGTTGGCCGAGTAGGCGGCGCGGATGATCGCCTCGCCCATCTGCTCGACGATGGTCGACAAGGCGCAGCCAATCACCTCGACGGTGATCGGATCGACCTTGCGGGCGACGGGGGTAACGGACGGTGCGCTCATTCGCCTTGCTCCTCGATCAGGATGTTCAGATAGCGGTCCACCGTGGCCCGCTGGCCCTCCAGCACCAGGGTCGTGCTGTCCATCTGTTCGATGATCGCCGGCCCGTTGAGCGAGTGCCCGGCACCCAGCCGCTCGCGGTCATAAACCGGTGTGGCGACGAAGCCGCGAACCTGCGGATACCAGACCTCGCGCTGGCCCACCCGGGCCTCGGCGACGTCGCCCGAGGCCAGTGGCTGCTCGACCAGCACCGCCTTGTCGACCTTGCCGGTCGCTTCGACGCGCATGGCGATCACATGGATCGGCTCGTTGGCGGCGTCGAAGCCGTAGATCTGCCGGTGCTCCAGTTCGAAGGCCTGGCGCACCCGCGCCAGCCAGTCCGCGGCAATCGGCCCCGGCGGGCTTTCGATCAACAGCTCATGGGCCTGACCGGCATAGCGCGCATCGACAAAGCGCTTGACCTGACGCGCCTCGACGGCGATCGCCTCCTGCTCGAACCAGTCGCTGGCCTGTTGCTCCAGGCCGTCGAAGCCCTGTTCCAACGCGGCGCCCCCGGCCTCGTCCAGGCGCAGCAGGCAGCCCTTGGCGAAATGGGTGCGGGCGTCGCTGAGCAACAGGCCCATGGCACAGAGAATGCCCGGGTTGCGCGGCACCAGAACCCGGCGGATCTCCAGCTCGCGGGCCAGGCGCGCGGCGTGGAGCGGTCCGGCGCCGCCGAATGCCATCAGCACAAAGTCACGCGGGTCGTGGCCGCGCTCGATGGAAATCACCCGGATTGCCTTGGCCATGTTGGCCGTGACCACCGACAGAATGCCCTGGGCCGTTTCGAACAGGTCCATGCCCAGCGACTGCGCGAGGCGGTCGATGGCCTCGACGGCCTGGCCCCGGTTGATCGGCATGCGTCCGCCCAGCAGGTGCGTCGGGTTGAGCACCTGCAACACCACATTGGCGTCGGTGACGGTCGGCTCCAGGTTGCCCTGGCCGTAGCAGACCGGCCCCGGCCAGGCACCGGCGCTAGCCGGGCCGACCTTGAGCAGGCCGCCGGCATCGACCCGGGCGATGGAACCGCCACCGGCGCCAACGGCGTGAATATCCAGTTGCGGCACTTTCAGCGGGTGACCGTGGACGCTGGCGCGGGTCGACAGCGACGCGGCGCCGTTGCGGGTCAGGGACACGTCGCTGGAGGTGCCGCCCATGTCGAAGGTGATGATGTCGCCGATCCCCGCAGCCCGCGCCACTTCGACCGCGCCCATGACCCCGGCTGCCGGCCCGGACAGCACCGTCTTGACCGGGTACTGCGCGGCATGGCTGGCGGAGATGATGCCGCCGTTGCTCTGGGTCAGGCGCGGCGCCGCGGCAACGCCCAACGCGGCCAGCCGCGGTTGCAGGCGGCCCAGGTAATCGCGCATCACAGGGCCGAGGGCGGCGTTCACCAGGGTGGTGGAAAAGCGTTCGAACTCGCGGTACTCGGCCGCGACCTGATGCGAGGTGCTGACGAACACGTTCGGCAGGCGCTCTTCGAGGATCTTCGCGACCGTCGCTTCATGCTCCGGCGCCAGATGGGAAAACAGGAAGCCCACCGCCACCGCTTCCACACCCGCCGCCTCAAGTTGCGCGACGCGCTCCAGCACCTGACGCGGGTTCAGCGCCTTGGCCACCGAGCCGTCGAAACGCACCCGCTCGTCCAGCTCCAGGCGCAGGTCGCGGGAGGCCAGCGGGGTCACCTTGCGCACTTGCAGGTCGTACAGCGTCGGCCGGGTCTGGCGGCCAATTTCCACCACATCGCGAAAGCCCGCAGTGGTCAGCAAAGCGGTGCGCGCAGTGCGGCCTTCAATCAGGGCGTTGGTCGCGACCGTGGTGCCGTGGCCGACGTAGGCCACGTCGCCGGCGGGCTGGCCGCTCACCTGCAACACCTCGCGAATGCCGGCGACGATGGCCTCCGACGGGTCGGCGTTACTGCTGCTGATTTTCCATACTTGCAGGGTGCCGCTGGCCGGATCGTAGAGGCAGATGTCGGTGAAGGTGCCGCCGGTGTCCACGCCTATTCGCAGGCCCCGGGCGGGTAGCGCGTTGCGCTTTTCAGTCATTCCCGCCTCTCCCGTTAAAATTCTCTTTTGACATGATTGAACGCCATGAATGCTTAATATGAATACTAAAGAGCAAAGTGAAGGTTCACCAATGGTTTAATCGCATATCGTTATATCGGGTTCAGGAGGCGGAATCGGCGGATTTGGCAGCCTCTGCAGGCTGCATGTCGTAGGCGCGGACCCAGTCATCTGAGCGGGCCTGCCACTGGATGCGCGGCGAGGCGCCATAGGTGAACGGCTGCTCGTAGAGATACAGCACCGGCGCCTGCTCGCACAGGTGGGCGGTGGCCTCCTGGTAAGTGGCGCGGCGTGTCGCTTCATCGAGAACGCTGCGCCCGGCGGCGAGCAGGCGGTCGAGCCTCGCGTCGCGGTAATAGGCGTAGATGCTGTCGCTTTGCAGCAGCGACAGCACGCCGTCGGCATCGAGGCTGGGCCAGGCGTAGGCAAGCAAGGCCATGTCGCCGAGCTTCTGCGCCTTGAGGTAGCGGTTGATCCAGGTGGAAAAGTCGTACTGCACCAGCTCGATATCCAGGCCGACATCCTGCAATTGCGAGGCGATCACCTGGGTCACCTCGTCGCCTTGCAGGTAAGTGTTGGCCGGTACTTCCAGACGCAAGCGGGTGCCTGCGGCGACACCCGCTTCGGCGAGCAGGCGCCGGGCCTTCGCCGGATCGTAGGGATAGGCCCGCAGGTCCGCGTTGTAGCCGAAGTAGACCGGCGTAAGCAGTTGGCAAGCGCTGACTGCCGCCTGGCCATCGAACAGCGCGGAGGTCATGCCTTGCTTGTCAATTGCGTAATTGAGCGCCTGTCGCACCCGCACATCGTTCAACGGCGGGCGCAGCGTATTGAGTTTGATGAACACCGAGCGAGTACCCGGCGCACTGACGCCGGCCAGCGCCCTGCCGCTGCCCTGGATACGCCGCACCTCGCTCAGTGGGATGGCGTTGATCCAGTCGACCTCGCCGGCCAGCAGCGCCGACACCCGCGCCGAGGCATCCGGCAGGCTGTGCAGGCGCACCTCGTCGAAGGCCGGGTGCGGCTGCCAGGACTGCTCGTTACGCACCAGCGTCAGCACATCGCCCTGTTGTCGCGAGGCGATCCGGTACGGACCGCTGGGCATCACCTCGCGGGCGGGATCGTGGCTGGCGGTCCAGCGCGGCGGCAGCATGAACAGCATCGACAGTTGCGCCGGCAACGTCGGAAACGCGCCGTCAGTGACGATCACCAGGGTGTGCGGCCCTTCGGCATGGGCGCTGGCGATCTGCCGGAACCACGGCGCGATGCGCGACTTGGTCGCGGGATCACGCACCCGGTTCAGGTTCCACACCACGGCCTCGGCATCCAGCGGCTCGCCGTTGGCGAAGCGCGCCTGCGGCGCGAGGTCGAATTCCCAGCGGGTCGGCTCCAGGTTGCGCCAGCGCAAGGCCAGCGACGGCTGCAGGCGCAGGTCCGGCCCGCGCAGGATCAGCGCGTTGTACAGGTGACTGGCCACGCTCAGGTCGGTAGCGATGGTCGCGGACATGTGCGGGTCGAAGGTATTCACCTCGCCGTTCAGGGCGATATCGACATGGCTGTCGGCCTGGGCCGGCAGCGCCAGGGCAATCAGCAGGGCAAGCAAAGCACGCATGGCTTATCCGAGAACATAGTGGTCAGGCCCCACCAGACGCAGGCTCGCGTCGTCGCCGATGGGGTGTTGTTGCGGGTCGAAGTACAACCGCTGGCGGGCCCGCTCGATGCGCGGGTCGGGCACCGGCACGGCGGACAGCAGCGCCTGGGTATAAGGGTGGCGCGGGTCGCTGAACAGTTGTGCGGTGGGCGCCAGTTCGACGATCCGCCCCTCGCGCATCACCGCCACCCGCTGACTGACATGGCGGACCATGCTCAGGTCATGGCTGATGAACAGGTAAGTGACGCCCAGTTCCTGTTGCAGGTCCATCAGCAGGTTGATGATCTGTGCCTGGATCGACACGTCCAGCGCGGTGATCGGCTCGTCGGCGACGATCAGTTTCGGTTTCAGCGCGATGGCCCGGGCGATGCACAAGCGCTGGCGCTGACCACCGGAAAACTCGCGAGCACGACGGTCGCCCATGGCCGGGTCGAGCCCGACCTTGCGCATCAGTCCGGCAACCTGGCGTTGCAGGTCATCAGCGTCAAAGAACGCCTTGTGCACCCGCAGTGGCTCGGCAACGAAATCGCCGACCGCCATGCGCGGGTCGATAGCGCTGTAGGGATCCTGGAAGATCACTTGCAGGTCCCGTCGCACCGCCCGCAAGCGCGCCGCGTCCAGGCCGGCGATGCGCTGGCCGGCGAATTCGACGCGGCCGGAGTCGGCCTGGTCCAGGCCACTGAGCAAGCGTCCGAGGGTGCTTTTGCCGGAGCCGGACTCACCCACCAGCGCCAGGGTTTCTCCCGGCATGATGTGCAGGCTGACATCCCGCACCGCAGGGGTGCTGGTCTGGCGCAGCCATCCGCCCTGGCGGAAGGTCCGCGACAGGCCTTCGGCCCGGAGCAAGGGTTGCAGGCTCATATACCGCCCTCCCGGGCAATGATCGATCGCAAGTCATACCAACTGGCTGACAGGTGCCCGGCCGCACCCTCAACCACCTGACGCAGGGGCGGCTGTTCGATGAAACAGCGCGGCGTGGCGTAGCGATTGCGCACCGCGAACGGGTCGCCCGGCCGCGCCGTGCGCAGGTCCGGCGGCTGGCCGGGGATGGCCTGCAGACGCTGGCGCTCGGGGCGCGGCAGCGAGCGCAACAGGCCCAGGGTGTAGGCGTTGCGCGGGTCGTAGAACAACGCATCGACCGGACCGCGTTCGAGGATGCGCCCGGCATACATCACCTGCACCGTGTCGGCGAGCCGGGCGACCACGCCGAGGTCGTGGGAAATCCAGATCAGGCTCAGGCCCAGTTGCGCCTTGAGCGCCATGACCAGATCGACGATCTGGGCCTGGACCGTCACGTCCAGTGCCGTGGTGGCCTCGTCGGCGATCAGCAGTTTCGGCCCGAGGGAAATCCCCATGGCAATCAGCACCCGCTGGCGCAGGCCGCCGGACAGTTGATGGGGGAACTGGCGCAGGCGCTTGTCCGCCTCGCCGATACCCACTTGGTCGAGCAACTCGCGGCAACGCTGGCGGGCCTCGCGCTCGCTCAGGCCGAGGTGATACTTCAGCGGCGCTTTCAGTTGCTGGCCGATGGTCAGCAGCGGATTGAGCGCAGTCATTGGGTCCTGGAACACGAAGCCGATATGACGGCCGCGGATCTGCGTCCACTCACGCCGGCTGAGGCCGCGCAGGTCGCGGCCCTCGAAGCGGATGCTGCCGCCCAGAATGCGCGCGGCGGGATGGTCGAGCAGGCCGGCGATGGCCAAGGCATGGACGCTTTTGCCGCTGCCGCTTTCACCGACGATACCGAGGGTTTCGCCGGCTTCTACGAGGTAGCTCAGGCGGTCGACCGCCAGCAGCATGCCCTGGGCGGTGTCGAAGCCGATGCTGAGGTTGTCGATTTCCAGCAACGCGCTCATCGCCCTCTCCCCGGTTGGTGCTGATCGAAGCGGCGCTTGAGCGCCCGGCTCAGCAGGTTGACGCTGAGCACTGCCAGCAGGATCGCCAGCCCGGGAAAGGCCACGACCCACCAGGCCTGGGCCATGTAGACCTGCCCTTCAACGAGCATCCGTCCCCAGCTTGCCAGCGGCGGCTGCACACCCAGGCCAAGAAAACTCAGCGAAGCCTCGACGATGATGACCCGCGCCACTTCCAGGGTGGCGATCACCAGGCACGCCCCGGCGATATTAGGCAGGATGTGGCGCAACAGGATGCGCCCGTCTCCCGCGCCGATGGCGTGGCTGCTGAGGATGAATTCCATGCCGCGCAACTGCATGACCTGGGCGCGGATCACCCGGGCGAAACCGGTCCAGCCGGTCAGCACCAGCACCCAGACCAGATTGCCCAGCCCCGGCCCTAACACCGCCGCCACCAGCAAAGCCAGAAGCAAGCCGGGCAGCGCCAGTTGCATGTCCACCAGGCGCATCAGCAGCGTGTCTAGCCAACCGCCGACATAGCCGGCGAACATGCCGACGGTGATCCCCAGCACGCCACTCAAGCACACCGAGACCAGCGCCACGGCGAAGGTCAGCGCCGCGCCCTGGATGATCCGCCCGAGCAAGTCACGACCCAGTTGATCGGTGCCCAGCCAGTGCTGCACATCGGGCGCGCGCAGGCGTTGGCCGAGATCGATATACGCGGGGTCGACCAGCCCCTGCACGCAGAGCACGGCAAGCACCAGCAATAGCCCCGCCACCCAGACCGGGCGCAGGTTGTTCAAGGCAGCCTTCATCATCGACGCCCCCCATGGGCAATGCGTGGGTCCAGCCACTGGTTGAGCAGATCGACCAGCAGATTGATCGCCACGAACAGCACCGCCGCGACCAGCACGGCAGCCTGGATCACCGGAAAGTCCTGGCTGTTGATCGACTGCACCAGCAAGCGCCCGCTGCCCGGCCAGGAGAAAACAGTCTCCACCACCACCGCACCGCCCAGCAGTTCGCCGGCGACAATGCCGAGGAAGGTGACCACCGGCACCAGCCCGTTGCGCAGCACATGCCAGCGAAACACATGGCTCCACGGCAGGCCGGCCGCCAGTGCGGTACGCACGTGCTCGCCGTGCAGCGCCTCAAGCAGGCTGGCCTGGAGGAACCGGGCGACACTGGCGGCGATGAACGCACCCAGGGTCACCGCCGGCAGCACCAAATGGCTGGCCTTGCCGTAGCCGCCGCTGGGCAGCCAGCCGAGGTTCACCGCAAACAGCATCACCAACAGCATGCCCAGCCAGAAGCCGGGAGTGGCCTGAGCCAGCAGCACCAGCGGTTGCAGAATGAAGCGCGTCAGGCGATCGCCCCGGGTCGCCAGCGCAACCGCCGCCAGACCGCCACTCACCACGCCGAACGCCAACGCCGAACCGCCCAGCAGCAAGGTCGCCGGCAGCCGTTCCAGCACCTGGGCGAGCGCCGGCTTGCCGCTGATAAACGACTGGCCGAAATCGCCCTCGAACACCTGGCCGAGGTAATGCAGGTATTGCTCCCAGAGCGGCAGGTCCAGCCCCAACTGGGCCCGCAGCGCATCGATCTGCGCGGCGCTGGCGCCGATGGGCAGCAACAGCGCCGACGGGTCGCCGATGAACCGGGTGATCACGAACACCAGGGTCACCGCGCCCCAGACGGCAACCAGCGCACTGGCCAGGCGATGCCACATCAGCACGTTCCTCCGCTGTCCGCGTTCATACCGGTGCCGTGTCAGGCTGCGGCTCGCCCAGGTTGAGCATGAGCCGGTTGGCCCAGGCGAAGATCGCCACCACATGGACCAGATCGAGAATTTCGGCATCGCTGAGCTGCGCGCGCAGGTCACGCACCTGTTCCTCATGGTTGCCGGCGGGTTGCAGGGTCAGGGCGATGGCGAAGCGGATGATCGCCCGCTCGCGGTCGGTGTCGCCGGCACTCCACGGGTCGGCGAACACCTGGGCGATGACCGCGTTGCGCTTGGCCAGTTGTTCGTAGCGCTGGGCATGCACCGAGGCGCAATAGACACAGCGGTTGACCCGCGACACCACCACGCTGGCCAGCTCCCGCTCGGCCCGCGACAGGCCGCCCGGCGCATACATGATGGCGTTGAAGGCCAGTGAGCGGTGGCGCAGGATCTCAGGCTGATGGGCCAGGGTCAGGTAGTACTCCGAGACCAGCGCGCGGGGATGGCTCTCTTTCAGCACGCTCAGTTGCTCGCTGCTGGCGGTGTCCTTGTCCACCAATGGCAGCCAGCTTTTCCAGACGAGGCTGGCGTTGGTGAAGCCCTGTTCTTCGATCAATTCACTCATGCCTGCGCCCTCTTTTCACCGATTACCGCCAGGCCGCCCAGCAGGCGCGCTTCGAACGCCAGGAACGCGACCAATTGCGCAAGGCTCACCGCCTCGACCGGCCCCAGGCCCTGTTCGAGCAGACCGTAGAGGGCCTCGCGATCACCCTGTTCGGGTGTCAGCGTGAGCACTCGGGCATAGCCCAGAATCCGCTGCAAGCGTGGGTCGCCCACACCTTCAAGGTCGTCGGCCTCGATCGCCGCCCGAGAGACCGGCGCGAGGCCGTCGTCCAGCAGTTGGCTGCGGTAATGCGCGGCCAGCGCGGGCTGGCGGTTGAGCACTGCGACGTACAAAGCGACCGCATGGCGGGTCAGCAGGTCGAGGGCCTGGTCGAGGCCGGGATCGAACAGCGCGGCGTGGCTGTCCCGGGTCGCCTGCACGACCTTGTCGCGGCTGGCGCGCAGGTCATGCAGGTACGGGCTGGCCGGCAACAGGCCGGACAACAAATCCGGCCCGGATGAAAGGGAAACGGTCATGGCACTACCTCGGAGGATGGGCGGGAATCACGGGTTCACAGCAGCTCTTCAGGCGCAAGGACACCAGCGGTCCATTCGTCCCCCTGCAACTCAGGTTCTTCGTAGGCCTGCATCTGCGCGAAATGCCAGGCGATGTCCTCACCGAACAACTGCCCAGCCAGCGCCTGGGCGATGCGTTTGGCGCCATCGCTGATGGCCGGGATATCCCCGGAAACACCGCCATAGGTGAGCGCCGCGGGGTAGTTGAAGCAATGCACCCGGCCAAGCCCCGGGCAACTGCCGGGACGGGCCTCCTGGAATTCGAACTGGGCGCCGAGGTCCGGCAACTGTGCCAGCTCGCTGGCGCCCTCGTTGCTAGCGAAGCCCGCGTGGTCCGACCAGACCCGCACATGGGGCGCAAGCCCCGCGAACTCCTCGCGCGTCGTCAGGTCATTGCGAAACCCGGTGGCGAATACGATGAAGTCGTAGGTCAGGTTCGCCCGCGGTGTGCGCACGAGCAATTCGTCGCCCTCGCCCACCACCACCGATTCGATGGGGTTGTCGAACAGGAACCGTGCATTGCCGTGTTTCGATACGCGCAAGGTGCTGCCTTGCGGCGGCGGCACCTGCTGGACTTCCAGGTAGCGCCGAATCCGCCATTTCCAGGCGTCCGGCAGGCGCCAGTAACCGTGGGTCATGCCCGGACTGCCGGCGCCCTTGCCTTTGTTCACCCGCGGCAACTGCGCCCGGCGAATCAACACGTCGACCCGCTCTGCGCCGGCTTCCAGGGCGGTCGCCGCCGCGTCCATGGCCGAGGCCCCGCCGCCGACCACCGCCACACGCTTGCCGGCGAAGTGGTCGTCGCGCAGGCCATCCGCCGAATGCGCCCACAGGTGCCGGGGCAGTACCGCGGCAATCTCCGGAACCCAAGGGCCACCCAAGCCATCACGGCCGGTCGCCAGGACCACATGGCGAGCCAGCACGATGAAGTCGCCGCCCGGGGATTCGACCTGCAGGCACACATGGTCTTCGCGGCTGGCGTCGACATTGGCAACGCGATGGCGGTTGCGCACTTCAAGCTTGAGCACCTGGCGATACCAGCGCAGGTAGTGCGCCCATTGCAGACGAGGAATCTTGTCGAGGGCGTCCCAGGCCGCAGCGCCGAATTGCGCCTGGAACCAGGCGCGGAACGTCAGCGCGGGCAGGCCCAGCGCCGGGCCGCTCAATTGTTTCGGCGAGCGCAGCGTCTCCATGCGCGCGGTAGTAATCCAGGGGCCTTCGAGGCCCTCATCAGCTTTGTCGAACAGGCAGGCCGGCACACCCAGATGCTTGAGTTCGGCGGCTAGCGCCAGGCCGGCCATGCCACCGCCGACGATCACGACCGGGAGCACGGGCTGGCCATCCAACGTTTGCTCCGGGATCCATTCCCTGGCGGGCAGGCCCAACCATTCGAGGTCTTCGGCAAGCCGCTGTTCAAGGGCATCCAGGCCCGGGGAAGGTGAAGATAGGGACATGTAGGTACTCGATGAAAAATCGCGGCCGTTGAATTCATTTTCTGCATTCAATCGGCAATTGAATTCTTAAACCGAATACTATTGGTGAGACTTAATTTCTCCAAAGACTAAAAAACGCTATTCATATGCCCGCAGGTTCAGTCACTGGCTGGCGTAGATCGACTGCATCAGCGCGTCATGACGGTTGGCCGGATGGACGATGACCCCGGGCATCAGCTCCTGGCAAGCCGCTTCCAGCGCCACCACCAGTTGCCGGGCGGCATCGGACAGCGGGCTGGCGAACGGCGTCACCAGGCCGAAGAAGAACGGAATGTCCACCTCGATCGGCCGCACCACCACGCCATTGAGCGGCACGCCAAGGGCGGTGAACGGGTCCGCCAGGGCGATGCCCAATCCGACCCGGGCCATCTGGATGGCGATCAGCGAAGAGTTGGTGTCGATGATGTGCGCGGGCTTCACCCCGGCGGCTTCGAAGGCTTTATCGATACGCCGGCGGAAGCGGAACGGATTGGAAATGCTGGCGAGGGTATGGGCCGCCAGGCGCTCCATGCTGATCACCGCTTCGTCCGCCAGCGGCGAATCCACTGGCAACACCGCTACGCACGGCGCCTGGGCGATCCAGTGCAGCTCCAGCCCGCGGTGCTCCAACGGCAGACTGACCACGCCCAGGTCAACGGTCTTGGACAGCACCGCTTCGATCGCGGGGCCGGGCAGCATGCTGTGCACCTGCAATTGTTGCGGGCGCAGCGCCTCGGGCAGGTTGGCCAGGGTCTGCGGAATCAGCCCGGTGGCCAGCGCCGCGGTTGCGACGATGCGCAACGAACTGTTTTCGTTGCGGGCGATGCTCTGCGCTCGCTGTTGCACATGGCGAATGCCCTGCAGCGCGCTCTCCACCTCGGCGGTCAGCAGGAAGGCCTTCTGCGTCGGCGTGACTTTCGGGCCGCTGCGCTCGAACAGGGCGAAGCCGAGCTCCTGCTCCAGCTCCTGGATCAACCGGGTGATGGTGGGCTGGGAGCGGCCGAGCATCTGCCCGGCGCCCGTCACGCTGCCGGCGGACATAACGGCTGCGAAAGCCTCGAGTTGGCGCAGATCCACGAATTCTCCTTGATAACAGCGATACCGTCTGGCCGTGTGGCCGGGTGCGCTGATTCTTCAATCAAGTGGGATTCATTGCAATCTAAAAGGTATCCGCGCAGCCCCGTGATACTGATCAACTGCGTTGGCCAGCCACTATCGAGGGTTGTTCCAGTGGCTCAGGTGCAGGCTGTCCTCGATCAGGACCAGCCCCGACTGCACCTCGTCCACCACCTGGGTGGTGACCTGCAGCAACTGGTCGATGGTGCCTTCGATTTCTCCTGCCGATTGCCGGGTCCGCCCGGCCAGGCCGCGCACGCTGTCGGCGACTCTGAGAGTCTTTAGGGGGGGCGTCTGGCAGGCTCCCTGCCGCCGTCGAGCGCGGGGCAAGGCTCGCATCGAGCCAACTGGAAGTTGTCATGCTGGGTGCACAAGCGAAGGGAGCGTCACTGCCCGTCACACTTCGCCGAGCAAATTCGTTAACATCTACACAAAGCCGCACCCTCTTTCCCTTTCAGTTGCCCAACCGGCCTTTACGGAGCCACGTGCAGTGTCATTGAAATTGACCGTAATCGATCAGACGCCCATCCATGAAGCCCGAACCTCGGTAACCGCCGCCGCCACGTCGCTGGAACTCGCCATCGCGTGCGAAAGCCTGGGTTACCACCGGTACTGGGTAGCCGAACATCACAACAGCATTCAGTTCGCCGGTGCGGCTCCGGAAATTCTGCTCACGCGGATCGCCAGCGCAACGACAAGGATGCGGGTTGGCAGCGGCGGCGTGATGCTCACGCATTACAGCCCCTATAAAGTGGCCGAAACCTTCGCGCTCATCGGTGGACTTTTCCCTGGGCGCATCGATCTGGGAATAGGACGAGCGCCTGGCGGTAGTCACCTGAGTTCGATTGCCCTCGCTGCCCCCGGCAGTGTTTTACAGCACGATCATTTCCCCCGGCAGGCCGCTGAACTCTGTGCGTTTCTGCGGGGTGATTTCCCGACGAATCATGCTTATGCAGCCTTGGCCTGCGACACCAGCCCTGCCACCCTGCCCTCGCTATGGATGCTCGGGTCAGGCGGCGGTAGCTCAACCCTGGCGGGGCAGTTGGGAATGGGTCTGGCGCTGGCAAAATTCATCGCACCGGCGACATGCTCTCCGGCGATTTTCAGGCAACATGCCGAAGCGTACCGGCAGTCCGGGATCACCACGCCCCCTCCTCGCCTGGTTGCACTTGCAGTGATTTGCGCAGCGTCGGATGACGAAGCGCGCTTCCTCGCCGGCACCGCCGTCTACAGGAAACTGATGGCAGGAAGCATGCCCCGCGAGCCTTTGTTGTCCCCTGGCGAGGTGCAGCGGCGATACGCGCGGATGACTCAGCAGGAGCGAGTCGAGTTCGACAACACGCTAGGCGACATGGTGGTGGGCTCGCCCGAGACCTGCTGGTCGAGGATTCGACACATCGCTGACGAATACGGCTGCGAGGAAATCGGGGTGGTGACGGTCACCTACAGTTTCGATGACCGGCTGCGAAGCTACCGACTGCTTTCCGAAGCATCCGGTCTCGGCGCACGCTAGCGCAAGCCCGGCTGGCGCACCTAAGCATTGCGCTATGGAAGAGCGCGTCCACGGGCTCAAGAGTGAGAGGCTGATCCTTGAAGGGCCACGGCTGCGGCCCCCCGACAGGGTGGCCCTCGCCATACCGGGTCAATGGCGAACGAACGAGCGGTGGTTACACACCACTTCGTCAATGATCGTGCGAAAGATCTTCAAGATCAGCGCCCGGCTCAAGCCATGCTGTGAAGCCAACGCTGAATAACGATGCTCCTGCTGCGACTCGCGCTCGGGGTCCACAGCCTGCCATCGCTGCCGGGCCTTGAGTCGCCCCACTCGCTCGGTGACCTCAAACCGTTGAGAAAGCAGGATGATCAGTTGCTCGTCCAGTTCGTCGATGGTGTGGCGCAAGCTTGCCAGTTCAATGTTGTCCATTTGCCTCTTTCTCCCTCTGCGCTACAGCGCGCTTCCCAGCAGTTTGTTGGCCAGCACCGAGGAGTGGCTTATCTTGCCGTGCAACTCCAGCGGACGTTCTTGCAGGATGGCGCACCACTTGCTCAGTACCTCGATGAAATGCTCGGTCTGGGAAAGCAGCGCATCCGTGTTGTTTTCAAAGATGCTGGTCCACACCGTCACATCCGATGAGGCCAGCCGAATCTGTTCGAAGAAGCTGCGACCGATGAACGAACCGGTCTGCGGGTTGATGGGCAACTGGTCGCCAAAGGTCTCCATCAGCGAGAAGGCGATCAGGTGCGGCAGATGCGAGGTCAACGCCGCGATCCGGTCATGTTGGCGGGCATCGACCCGGCAGGTCACGGCACCAAGCGCGCGCCAGAACCCCTCGACCCGTTCAATAGCGTTCTCCGCCGTGGTGGCGAGCGGAACCAGCAAGCAGCTCTTGCCGACAAATAGGTCTTTGCGCCCGGCCCCCGGGCCGCTCACTTCACCGCCCGCCATGGGGTGGCCGGGGACGAATGAGACATGCGCCGGCAAACGACCTTCCAGCTCGTTGATCACCGTCTGCTTGGCTGACGCGACATCCGTCAGCACAGCGCCGTTTTTCATACCCTCGGCCAGGGCCAGGACTACCGTCGCCACCGCCCCCGTCGGTACGCACACCACCACCAGGTCACAGTCCTGCAATTCCGCCAGGCTAGCGGCACACTGTGTCACCAGGCCCAGCGCCTCAACCTCACGGCAGACCTGGCGGTTGCCATCGAAAAGGTGCACGTGAATGTGCGGGTAGTTCAGTTTCACCGCCCGCAGGATAGAGCTGCCCAGCAATCCCAAGCCAACGATACCCAGATGACGTATGCGTTCCATGCTCCCGCACTCCTTTGCTTGAGTGGTTTACCAATGCGAGCATGAAAATTAGTACGCGAACGATCAATACGCAAGGTCGTAAAATTCTTCATTTGCCACTAACGGACGAGGCAGAAGGAGAATTTTCGCCTGTGAAAAGGCTGAAAAACCTCGATAATGGCGGCCGACGCCCGGATCACCGGCAAGCGGGGTGAATCGGCGTACACGTGGGCGCTCTGCTACAGTCAGGATGTCTATACATCCTGACTGTTCGCTTGTACCCACTTTAAATCACGCGATTAGCCGCCAAGGCATCGCAGCTGGCCCGTTGTCCCATCGTGAACCGGCGGGCAGGCTGCTTCGGCCACGACCACCGGAGAAGCGGCGATCAAATACAACAATAGGTGTAGCGATGTATTCAAGCTTACGTTCCCTTGCAGACGATACGTTTTGTCTGCGCCTGCAGCGAGCTGCCAGGGTCTGGCGCAAGGTATCCGACGAAGAATTGAGCAAGCTCAATCTGTCCGAGGCCACCACCACCCCGTTGTGGCTCATCAATAAACTGGGCGAAGGCCTGCGCCAGCGCACCCTCGCCGACCACATGGGGCTGGAAGGACAGTCCCTGGTGCGCTTGCTCGATCAACTGGAAAGTGCCGGCCTGGTGGTACGTCGCGACGACCCTTCCGACCGTCGTGCCAAGGCGCTCTATCTGACGGACGCCGGTCGCAAGCTGGCGGAACAGGCTGAGTTGGTCGTCAGGCACATCCGCGCCAAGCTGCTGGATGGCGTGCCCTCCGAACACCTGGCGATTGTCGACGGGGTATTTGACAAGATCATCACGGCCGCCGCCGACTGACCCCTTCCGCGCCGGAGCCTTCCCCACACCCGGCGCATTCCCCTCCCCGCATCCCCTTTCGCTCCATGAAAACTCCTTCTAGCAATACTTGCGAATAGCTCGCATGAGATCTAGCATCGTCGTGCAGCATCCGATTATCGCCAGCTTCAATCCATAGAGCGCCTTTCTGCGAGCAAGCCAAGGGACGGCGTTCGTCATGCTTTTATCAGCCCGTGGAGCCCATTCATGTCAGATTCGCTTGAAGTCAGGGACGCTACTCGTGAACGGACAGTTCCCGCTCCCACCCCCGCCGTGCACCGGCAACAGATCATCGACCTGCTCGACCCCGAGAGCTTCCAGGAACTTGACGCCCAGGCCGAGCACGATTGCGTGCATTTCGGCGCCGCTGCCCGCAAGACCCGCGGTGACGGCATCGCCACCGGCCATGGCACAATCGACGGTCGCCCCGTTATCGTCTACGGCCATGACGGCAGTTTCATGGGCGGCAGTTCGAGCCGCATCCACGCCCTGAAAATCGGCAAGGTTCTGGACATCGCCCTGCGCACCGGGGTCCCGGTGATCGCCCTCAATCATTCATCCGGCCTGCGCATCCATGAAGGTGTGGACGCCGATTCGCAATTCAGCCATGTGTTCTACAAGACTGTCAGGGCCTCGGGGGTGGTGCCGCAGATTTCCGTCGTCCTCGGCGACTGCATCGGCGGCGCCGCCTACACCCCGGCGCTGACGGACTTCATTATCATGATCGACAACCAGTCAGCGCTGTTCCTGACCGGCCCCGCGGTGATCCGGCGCGCCACCGGCGAGGAAGTGACCAAGGAAGAAATCGGTGGCGGGTTCATGCACGCCAGCGAAACCGGGCTGGCCCATTTCCTCGTGGACAGTGTCGAGGCGGCACTGGATCTGACCCGGCAACTGCTGTCGTACCTGCCGCAAAACAACACCGCGTACCCTCCGCATGTGGAGGGTCCGACGACCCAGCGTTACCTGACCCCCGCCGTGGCCAGCCTGGTTCCCCGCGAAAAGAACCTGCCGTTCGATGTCCGCCAACTGATCGACGGCTTCGTCGATGAGCAGTCGTTCCTCGAAGTACAGCCGCTCTTCGCCCGCAATATCGTGATCGGCTTCGCCCGGCTGGGCGGCAAGAGCATCGGCATCATCGCCAACCAACCGTCCTGGCTGGCGGGCTGCCTGGACATCAACGCCTCGACCAAGGCCGCGCGCTTCGTGCGGTTGTGCGATGCCTTCGGGATTGCGCTGCTGACCTTGATCGATGTGCCCGGCTACCTGCCGGGGCGGCAGCAGGAACGCTCGAACGTGATTGGTGCGGGCGCCAAGCTGATGCACGCGTATTGCGAAGCCAGTGTGCCGAAAATCGCCGTGGTCCTGCGCAAAGCCTACGGCGGCGCTTATCCCACGCTGGCCAACCGTTCGGCCACCGACCTGATCTTCGCTCTGCCCGGCGCGGAAATCTCGGTAATGGGCCCGGAGGGCGCAGTCGACGTGATTTTCCGCAAGGACATTGCCGCATCCGCCGATCCCCAAGCACGCCGGGAAACCCTGATCGATGACTACCGCCAGGCCCACGCCAGCGCCGAGTATTCGGCCAGCCGCACCTACATCGAAGGCCTGGTCGAGCCCGAGCATCTACGCAATACGCTGATCGCCAATTTCACCCTCTTGCAAGACAAGATCCCGGGGCTGCCGGGTAGAAGACATTCGAACATCCAACTGTGAAGGAGCACGGTCATGGCTATTCCAAGGGACCCCAGCAACGACTATCACGAAGACCAGATCGCCCGACGCCTGGCCTGGGTCGCCGAGCAGACGGATACCCGCCTTCCCTATATCGGCGGAGCGGCAATCAGTGGCGAGCAGGTCAAGGGCACCTGTGAAAACTTCATCGGCTTCGTCGGCACGCCTCTGGGCATTGCCGGGCCGCTGCTGATGAATGGCGAACGAGCCAAAGGCGAGTTCATCGTGCCGCTGGCGACCACCGAAGGTGCGTTGGTGGCATCTTTCTCCCGCGGCATGAACCTGATCACCGACAGTGGCGGCTGCAATATCACCAGCCTGGACAACGCCCAGCCTTCGCCCGGACAGCCCGCGTATCGGTTTCTGGGCGACGCGCTGACCAAGATTTCCGCGTTCGTCCTGCACGACCCCAGTGATGCGCCGCGGTTCGACAGTTGGCTCAGGGCGCACATGGTCGAGATCGTCGAAACGGCCAACGCCACCAGCAACCATGCACGCCTGCTGGAGGTATCGCCGCTATTCCAGGGCGATCTGGTGGGTCTGGCGTTCACCTACGAAACCGGCGACGCGATGGGCCTGAACATGGCCACCAAAGCCAACGAAGCCGCCTGCCGCTATATCAAGAACCAATGCCCGGAGTGGGTGGATTACTATTTCAACACCCTGGGCGGTGACAAGCGCTTCGTGGCCGACCAGGCCAAGGGCCGTTATGTGTCTGCCAGCGTGAGAATTCCCAAGGCACTGGTGGAACAGCGCCTGCGCACCACGCCGCTGCGCATGCAACGCTTCCTGCATGCCTGCAACAGCCTGCTCGCGCAACGCGGCGCGACCGCGCCGAACATCCATGTTGCCAATGCGCTGACCGCGCTGTTCATTGCCTGCGGGCAAGACCCCGCGTTCGTCACGGTGTCGTTCAAAAACGCCTGCACCACCTTCGACGTGCTGGACAATGGCGACCTGCTCGCCAGCGTAACCCTGCCCAACCTGATTGTCGGCACCGTTGGTGGCGGCACGCGCCTGCCCGCGCAGCAAGAGTGCCTGCAGATGCTGGGTTGCACGGACGACGCCCGCAAGCTGGCGGAAATCGCCGCCGCCGTAGCCCTGGCGGGCGAAGTCTCAGTGGCGGGCGCCGTCAGCGCCGGCGAGTTCACCCGCGCCCACACCACGCTGGGCCGTGGCCAGAGTGCCGGGGCAACGCCTGCTCGACTGGCGGAGGTATGACGATGGTTCGTCGCGTTCTGATCTGCTGCCGTGGAGAAATCGCCCACCGTTTTATCCGCACCTGCCAACTGCTGGGCATCGAGACCGTGGTGATCTACAGCGCCGACGATGACCAGGCGCCCTTTGTTCTTGCGGCCGACAGCTCGGTCCGCGTGCAAGCCTGGGATCCCGCGACGCTGATCCAGACCGTGATCGACGCGGCCCTGGACAGCAACGCCGACGCCGTGGCGCCGGGCTATGGGCCATTGGCGGAAAACGCCGACTTTGCCCAGGCCTGCGCAGATGCCGGCCTGCTGTTCATCGGACCCAACGCGGCGGCCGTGCGCCACACCGGCGACAAGATTGCCGCGCGCGCCGCCGCCCAGCGTGCCGGGGTTCCAGTGGTGCCAGGCCTGACCATCGACGATGACGTCGAGACTGGCGCGCGTGCCGCCGACGCCCTCGGCTACCCGGTCCTGCTCAAAGCGGCCCTGGGCGGCGGCGGACGTGGCATCCGCGTGGTGACGCAGCCCGACGAGTTTTCCGGGGCCTTTGCCGAGGTACGCCATGAAGCGATCCGCGCGTTCGGCAGCGGTCAACTGTACCTGGAGAAATTCCTCGGGGAAGTGGTCCGCCACATTGAAGTCCAGGTACTCGCCGACCAGCACGGCCATTACCTGCACCTGGGGACACGGGAATGCAGCGTGCAGCGCCGTCGCCAGAAAATCGTCGAGGAAGCGCCAGCGCCGAACCTCAGTGACGAGGTCCGGCAACGCCTGCATGAGGCGGCGCTGGCTGTGGCCCGGGAGGTCAACTACGACAGTGTCGGCACCGTGGAATTTCTGGTGGATGCCAGCGAACAGTTCTACTTCATCGAGATGAACGCGCGGATTCAGGTCGAGCACCCGGTGACAGAGCAAATCACCGGGGTCGACATTGTCGAACACCTGATTCGTTCGGCCCAGGGCCAGCCACTGGGCCTGACCCAGGAGCAGGTGCGATTTCACGGGCATGCTTTCGAATTCCGCTTGTGCGCCGAAAATGCCCATGGCGATTTCTTGCCCACCGGCGGACGGGTCATCGACTACCGCATCCCGGAGGGCCCGGGAATTCGTGTCGATTCCGGGATTCAGATCGGCTCGCTGATGTCGCCGCTGTTCGACAGCCTGTGCCTGAAACTGATCGTCAGCGCCGACAACCGTGCCTTTGCCGTACGGCGTGCCCGTGCCGTGCTGGAGGAATGGCTGGTGGCGGGCTTCAGCACCAACCTGCCGGTGCACGCCTGGCTGTTGTCCTACCCGGCGTTCGTCGACGGCACGTATGACCTGTCTATCTGCAATCACTTTCCCTCGGCCCATGCCCTGCCCGCCGAAGACGCCCGGCTGCTGCATGCCGTGGCGGCACTGGCGCGGCACCTGGAGCTGTCTCCGGCAGCCGCGCCCGTGCCCGCCACGGCAAGTAACCAACCATCGGCCTGGACCCGGCGCAACAGCCACTGGCAGTTGGCCTGATATCCCTCAAGGAGCGACCCCGCATGAGCAGATCAGCGGCGCACAGCCTGCCCGTCACGACGCTGGCCGGCAGCGCAGAAGGCGACACCGGCACGGCACAGGTGCACATCGAAGCCCTCGGCGAACAGCGTTACCAAGCAGTGTTCGCCGATGGCAGCAGCCTCCTTTTGGAAGTTCTGCAGCAGGACGAACTGCCCCACAGCACCACCCGGCTGACCCTGAACGTGGACGGCCAACGCAAGACCGTGCATGTCACCGCGAATGGCGCGCAACAGTTGACCCTGAACCACGCCGGCAGCCAACGCGCCCTCACCTGGCACAGCGGCAAACGCCGGGGGGATGGCGACGCGACGCCCCGCCAGCACTTCAGCAGCAGTTTGCTGGCACCGATGCCCGCGCGCGTGCTGGAAGTGCTGGTCAGCGAAGACACACTCGTCGAAGAGAACCAGCCGTTGCTGCGCATCGAAGCGATGAAGATGGTCATGACCTTGTCCGCGCCCGGTCGCCGACAGATCAAGACCCTGCACATCAAACAGGACGACGGCATCCTCGCCGGCCAACTGCTGATCACCTTCGCCAAGGTGGATTGAGCGCTGCACACCGCCCCCGTAGCAGCCGCGACGGGGCGCGACCCGGTAACTTTTCTCATATTCAATGGAGCTGAAATGACACTAGAAGCCCGCGTCACCCAGTACTGTGACGACCTGACCTTTGCTTCAATCGACGCCGCCTCCCTGGAAATCGCCAGCCGTTCGTTGCTCGATGCCCTCGGTGTGTCACTGGCAGGTGCCCGCGATGCGGGGGTCAAGGTATTGGCCGGAATCGTCGAGCAATGGGGTGGCCAGCCGCAAAGCCGGGTCCTCGGCCGTCAGCAGGCGCTACCCGCGCCGGCAGCGGCGATGCTCAACGGCGCGGCCGCCCGCGTGCTGGATTTCGATGACGTCGCCGACCCTCTGGGCACCCATCCCAGCGTGGCCATCCTGCCGCCGCTACTGGCGATTGCCGACCTGATCGGCCAGCCCATCGACCGCCAGGCGTTCCTCACGGCCTTTGTCGCCGGCCAGGACCTGTCCATTCGCCTGTCCCGGGCCCGCAAGGAAACCCTGCTGGAAAGCGGTCGCTACGACCTGTGCAAGGTCATCGCCGCCACGGCCGCCGCCGGCAAGCTCTACGGCCTGCGAGGTGCGCAACTGCATCACGCGCTGGGCATCGCCTACACCAGTGCCCTGGGCGAAACCCAGTGCATGATCGATGGCGCCTCGACGGTGTTCTACCAGCAGGGCCTGGTGGCGGCCAATGCGGTGCGCGCCGTGGTGCTGGCGGCCAACGGCTTTACCGGCGCGAGCCAGTTCCTCACCGGTCGCTGGGGCTACTACAACGCCTTCGAACCCGGCTCGGAACTGGACACCATCGAGGCCGGTCTAGGCAACACGTTCAGCAACACCGACGGCATTGCCTTCAAGCCCTACCCCACGTGCCGGCCCAATACCTCGGCGGTGGCCCTGGCCCTTGAACTGGTGCGCGGGCGCCGCCTGCAGGCGGCGGAGGTGGTGCGCATCGACGTGCTGACCAACCGGCAGATCTTCGACCTGGTCAGCGCCCCGATCGAACGCAAGCAAGCACCGACCACGGTCGTCGAGGCGCGCTTCAGCCTGGCTTACAACATCGCCGCGGCACTCACCAGCGGCGACCTGTTCATCGATGACTTCAACGAACAGGCGATCCTGCGGCCTGCGGTGATCGCCCTGAGCCGCAAGATCTTTCCCGACCACGACCCGTCCTGCGAGATCGCCGAACTGGGCACCCACGGCAAGATCAAGATCCGCATCGAGCTGGCCGATGGCACGGTCCTGCAAGGCGAAGTCAGCCACGCCAAGGGTAACCCGCTGAACCCGATGAGCCAGGAAGAGCTGCTGACGAAGTTCAACAAGTGCCTGGCCTGGTCGGACGCTGCCCAGGCCCGGGCACAGTCGGCAACCATCGTCGACTGGATCTTTGACCGCGACGCGATCAACCCTTCCTATCAGGTACTCGCCCAGGCCCTGCACGCCCCGCTGTAATCGACCCAAACGACAACAGGCACCTGTCAAAGGTGCCTGTTGTCGTTTTCCCCGGGACCGCTTGCCGTCAATAGACCTTTTCCACCTCCACCACCGCGATGCGCCGGACTTCATTGCGCTCCAGCGGGCCACCATTGATCTGCGCCAACAATTCACTCTCGCGCTGCCGCGCGCCGATGATCGAACGCGCCTTGACATGCCCGTAGCCGCGAATCGCTTCCGGCAGGCGCGCCCAACTCACCACCAGCGGCAAGTTTTCGGCGGTCAGCTTCGGCAGCAGCGAAAGCACGGTGTTCTGGTAGGTCTCGAGCAGGCGCAGCTCTTCCCGACGCTCCTTGAGCACAGCGAACGGGTCCAGCGCGGTGTGCC
This sequence comes from Pseudomonas sp. 20P_3.2_Bac5, assembly GCF_025466035.1. Taxonomy (NCBI): domain Bacteria; kingdom Pseudomonadati; phylum Pseudomonadota; class Gammaproteobacteria; order Pseudomonadales; family Pseudomonadaceae; genus Pseudomonas; species Pseudomonas sp. 20P_3.2_Bac5. The sequence continues at coordinate 30,624 of NZ_JANLOA010000011.1, forward strand.
GTAAGAAACGCAGCCCCGCCAGCGCCCGGAAGACCGGAATGATCCAGCCGGAGACCTTGATCTTGCGCGGTTCGCCCGTGCGCTTGCGCAAGCCATCCAGCAACGGTGGGGCCAGATGAAAAGTCACCTTGGGCCGGCCGGCGAACGACTCGCCGAGGCTTTTCAGAAACTCGGGCGAACTGTGCAGCCGCGCCACTTCGTATTCGTCCTTGAACGCCATCAGCTTGAACAGGTTGTGGGCCACTGCATGGGCCAGCGTGGTATCGCCCAACCCCGCGGTAGCCTGGACGACCTGCTCGACCATCGCCCGGTAACGCGCGGCATAACGTTGATCCTGATAGTCCACCAAAAACGCACTACGCCGTTGCACCACCTGCGCCAGGGTCTCGTCCTGCGACACCACTGGCGCGGGGCGGATCTGCGGGGCCGGGTTGATCTGACTGTCGACGAAGGCCGGATCGGCCGCCAGCAGTCGTCCCCAGGCAAACGCCACGCGGTTGGACTGGACATCGCCGCCATAGATTTCCAGCGAGCGATCGAGGGCATCGAACGTCAGGGGGATGGCGCCTTGCTGCCAGGCAAACCCCAACAGCAGGATATTCGCCTGCATCGGGCCGACCACCGCCGTCGCCACCTTGCGCGCATCCAGCGACTGATAGCGCTCGGCCCCCACGGTGTCGATCAGGCGCTGCTCGATCGCCCCGGTTTCCAGGCGCACGGCCGGGTCCAGCAGCATCGCGCCGGCCTGGACTTCGCTGGTGCTGGCGACCACCCGGGACTTGCCCCGGCGTAGCACGTTCAAGGCTTCATCTTCAGAGGCAACGGCCAGGTCGGAGGCGATCAATACGTCAGCGCAGGCCCGGTCGATGCGGTGTTGGTGCAACTGCCGTGGATTCCGGGCCAGACGGATGTGACTGAACACCGAGCCGCCTTTCTGGGCAAACCCGGTAAAGTCCAGCACCGACACGTCCAGCCCTTGCAGGTGCGCGGCCATGGCGATGGTGCCCGCCATCGTCACCACACCCGTGCCGCCCACGCCCGTCAGCAGCAGTTCGAAGGTCCGCTCGAAGCCCACCTGTTCTGGCGTCGCCAGGGCGCCGGCGCGGACCAGCACATCCTCGGCGGGCAACTGCTTGCGGCGCGCCGTGGCAGGCGTGCCACTGACGGTGACGAAGCTTGGGCAGAAGCCCTTCACACAGGACTGGTCGAGGTTGCAGGAATCGGTGTCGATACTGCGCTTGCGGCCGAATTCGGTGTCCACCGGCACCACCGACAGGCAGTTGGACTTGACCTGGCAATCGCCACAGCCTTCGCAGACCTGCTCGTTGATCACCACCCGCGACTGCACCTTCGCGGGCGGCAAGCGCTTGCGCCGTCGCCGGGCTTCAGTGGCGCACACCTGGTCGAACACCAACACACTGACGCCGCGCAATTCCCGCAAACGCCGCTGGACACTGTCCAGGCTGTCACGGTGGTAAACCTTCACGCCCTCCGGCAAGCCTTCGCCTGATGGGTAGCGGCTCGGGTCATCCGCCACCACCACGACTTCGCGCACGCCTTCGCTCTGCACCAACTCGACCACCTGGCGCACGCTCAGTTTGCCGTCAACCGGCTGGCCGCCCGTCATTGCAACCGCGTCGTTGTACAGGACCTTGTAAGTGATATTGGCGTTGGCGGCGATGGCTTGCCGAATCGCCAGGTAGCCCGAGTGGAAAAACGTCCCGTCACCGATGTTCTGGAAAATATGTGGGGTCGCCACGAAAGCCATCTGCCCCAGCCAGTCGGCACCCTCGCCCCCCATTTGCACGCTGCCGCTGGTTGCGCGGTCGGGCATCCGCGCCGCCAGCGCATGACAGCCGATACCCAGCCGGGCCTCGCTGCCTTCCGGCAACTGGGTCGAGGTGTTGTGCGGGCACCCCGAGCACAGGTAGGGCGTGCGTTTGAGCCAGTGAAGTTCGCGCGACACCGGGCCTTCGATCCAGTAGCGCGGCGCATCGATGGCCAGGCCAAACGGCGCCAGACGTGTCGCCAGAACCCGCATGATCCGTGAAGGCCGCAGCTCTTCGGTGACCGACAACAACGGTTGCCCGCGTTCATCCAACTTGCCGATGATCAGCGGCCGGTGCTCCGGTTTGGCGTTGAACAGCGCGCGCTTTAGCTGGTCTTCCACTACGCCGGCCTTCTCTTCGACGACCAGCACCCGCTCACAGCGCCGGGCCCAGGATTCCAACACCGGTGACAGCGGGTACACGACCCGCACGCCGAGCAGGGCGATCCCAGCCTTTTCCAGCGCGTCCAGTGTCACGCCGCCACGCTCCAGAGCCTCGCGCACATCGCCATACGCCTTGCCGACGGCCGCGATCAGCAGCCGGGGAAAGGCCGGTGCCACGTCCACCCGATCAAGGGGATTGGCGCGGATGAAACTCCGCGCCGCCTCGATCTTGTAGGAAAACCGCCGTTCAATCTGCATGCCTGGCAAGTCTGGCCAGCGCCAGTGCAGACCGTCAGGTCCGGGATCGATAGTCGGCGCGGTAAAGCGTGGCGCTTCGACGGTTTCGACTGAACGCGATGCCTCGACCGTTTCGGTGATCGCCTTGAACCCGACCCACAGCCCGGAACTCCGCGACAGGGCCCAGCCCCACAACCCGCAATACTCATAATCGTCGAGCCCGACCGGGTGGATCACCGGCAGCCCCCAGGCAATCAAGGCTTGGTCCGACTGATGGGACATCGACGACGAAACGCAACCATGGTCATCTCCGGTGACCACCAATACGCCGCCATGGGGCGACGAACCGTAGGCGTTACCGTGTTTCAGGGCATCGCCGGAACGGTCGACTCCCGGGCCTTTGCCGTACCACATGCCAAAGACGCCGTCGTGCAATCGGGTCGGGTCGCTTTCCACTCGCTGACTGCCGATCAGCGCGGTCGCCGCCAGGTCTTCGTTGATGCCCGGCTGAAAGCGGATGTTGGCCTTTTCCAGCAACGGCCTGGCCCGCCACAGCTCCTGGTCGAGGCCACCCAGCGGCGAGCCCCGATAGCCGCTGACAAAACCCGCCGAATTGATGCCCGCCGCGCGGTCCGCGGCAGCCTGGGCCAATAGCAGGCGTACCAGCGCCTGCTGGCCACTGAGGAAGATCTTGCCGGCGGGCTCTTCGATACCCCGCCGATAACGAGAGTCAAGCCCGTACGCCGAATCCAGAGTCATGTTCGAGTCCCTTCAGAGTGCGCTTGCTGTGGATAGGGGGCAGTGGTGCTGAGCAGCTTCAATCCCTGGCGAGCAATCACAATCGCCTCTCGTAGTACGGCCTCATCGCCGATATGGTTCATCAGCAGCAACACCAACTGGGCATGCAGCAAATGCCCGGCCGATGCGTCGAGGTCCTGGCAGGCGTCGGTCAGTAGCTGGAAGTAGCCATCCGGGTTGCTCAGGCGGCACTCGCTGGCAAGGCTGGTGGCCAAAGGGCTGGATAACGTGCTCATGACACATGCTCCTGTGCGTGGGCAGGCACTTCAGTGGCCGAAGCGATAGCAATGGCGCGCTCGATGGCGGCCACATCGAGAAAGCTCAGGGTGGTCAACACATGCTGGTCCGGGCGGATCACCGCCACCGCCCCCGGTTGCAGGCCGTAGCGCGACGCGACCAGGCCCGTGTGATCCCACACCTGATCGAGCCCCGGGTCGGGCCTGCGTGAAGTCAGCACCAGCACATCGACCGGATAGGCCGCGGCGATCGCCTCCGCTACCGGCGTCGGGCCGGGCTCGTACAGCAATACGGTAAAGCCCCGCCGGCCCAGATGGTTGAGCAGCCAGTCGGGCTTGCCGTGAACGGTTACGGGTGCATCCGGGCTCGCCGTCCCGGGCGCGATGCGGGTGGCGTCGTGCTCGCCGAACTGCTCGAACTGACCGACGCCAAGCAACCGCGCCGGCTTCGACAGCCGCCCGGAATTGATCAGCGTGCGAGCCCAGGAGGTGTTGCTGGCCAGCGCCAGGGACGCTTCGCGCAATACATGCACGGCGCTGCTGGGCGGGGTGATGAAGTCCGCGCTGCGGGTCGAGTTGAGGATGTTTTCGTCAGCGGCGAACACCCGCTCTTCGTCATAGGAGTGAATCAGCGCCGGTGACGCACCGTGGAGGATGATTCCGGCCAGGCGCCAGCCGAGGTTGTCCGCATCCTGGATGCCGCCATTGCCGCCACGCCCGCCAAACGGGCTGACCTGGTGCGCACTGTCACCGGCGAAGACCACCCGCGAATGCACAAAGCTCTCCAATCGCCGGCAGCGGAAGGTGTAGACACTGATCCAGTCGATGCGTAGCGGCGTCTGCTCGCCGAACATCGCTCGCAGCCGCCTGGCGACCCGCTCTGGTTCGCGCTCCACGGCCGGATCGGCGTCGGCGCCCAGTTGGAAATCAACCCGCCACAGGTCATCCGGCTGTTTGTGCAGCAACACCGAATGGTTGGGATGAAAGGGAGGGTCGAACCAGAAACGTCGCTCGGCGGGAAAGTCGGGCTTCATTTCCACATCGACAATCAGGAAGTGATCGTCGAATACCTTGCCGATAAAAGGCAGGTCCAGCGCACTGCGGACCGCCGACCGCGCGCCGTCGCAAGCGACAAGCCAGTCACAATGCAATCGATAGGCACCGTCGGGGCACTCGACACTCACGGTCGCCCCCTCTGCCCGCTGCTCGACGCCCACCACTTTGCTCAGGCACTGCAACTCCACCAGGCCAGTGGCCAGGCAAGCCTGGACCAGCCATTCCTCGATATAGGTTTGCTGGATATTGAGGAACGCCGGATAACCAAAGCCGGGCTCCAACTGAAAGTCGAAACTGAACATCTCCTGGTCTTTGTGGAAGACCCGGCCAAGCTGCCAGTCGACGCCTTTTTCCCGCAAGTTCTCCGGCAACCCCAGGCGCCCGAGGATTTCCAGACTGCGCTGAGCAAACACAATGGCCCTGGATCCTTCCGTCAGCGTCTGCCGGGCCTCCAGAACAACGCTCGCTACGCCGCGCCGGGCCAGGTCGAGCGCCAGGGTCAAGCCCACGAGGCCGGCACCGACAATCGCCAGGGGCACCGTTCGGGCCGTAGTGAGTTGAAGATCCGGGGGAGTGGAATAGATCAAGCTGGACGGCTGGTGCATGAATCGTCGCCTCCGATGGCAAGTTGTCGCGTTAAAGCAGGTCCTGGCAAAGGAAGTTAGCTCCCTGACGCGTAGTACGCAAGTACGCCTTTCTTGAAGTTTTATAGTGTAAAAAACTATGTTTATAACGTTTATCAGTCTGTAACTTTTCCCTGCCACAGCGTGCATCCAGACGATAAAAGCCGCCAGCACATGGCCATCAATACCCATAGATACAAGAGATACAGCCCGAAAACGCCACGCTTAGGCGCGGTGGAGCGCTTCGACATAAAACTCCGAAAAACTATATTGCAAGCGATCTATTCGTGAACTACTTTCTTTTTCGACATGAAGTCATGTTGAACACAAGCCCAGGCGTACCTGGACGTCGCGGTCCATGGAAGGGCGATGATTTATTCAGGAGATGCAATGCTCGACATCACTAAGGAAAACCCGGCATCGACACTCGATTCCGCCGTGGGCACCGAACCGCTGACCGTGCTGTGCACGCTGTTGTCACGGGCCGACAACACGCCTTTGAATCAGCGACGCAAAGGTCCGCTGCAAATGCTCGACCTGTATGGCGAGGTGCTCGGTGACCCGGCCAATACCGTGAATGCATTCGAGGCACAGCCCAACCTCAACTTCGAAAAGTGGACCGAGTACTGGCGCAAGACCCACGGCCCACGCTTCACCCACGCCCTGCCCACCCAAGCGGACGGCCGCCATCCCTTGCTGCGCTATGACCAGATACACCGCCTCAGCGCAGGCCCTTCGCACCTCTCGCCACTGCCCTACCTGCCGCCCCTCGACAACGACGGCCGACTGTTCGACAGCGTGATCGGCCGTGTGCCGCCCTACGCGCGCCCGGATTGGGACGGTATCGCGTACCTCGGCTTCGCCAACACCGACGCCTTGCAAGTCACCTTCGGCCACGAGGAAATCTCCCGGGCGATCCTCCCCGAAGACCAGGTGATCTTCCGCGAGCTGTGCCCGATCCTGTGCCGTCAGCACATCCTCATACCCAGCGCGACATCTCGCGAATCGATCCTGTTGATCAGCCTGATACGCCGTAACCGGGCACTCAGCCGCGACCAGTTCCAGCGCCGCTGGCTACAGGAATACGCACCCCGCTTGCTCGAGCAACCGGCGACCCAGCGCCTGGTCAGGCGCTATGTGCAATTGCACAACATCGGTCCGGTCGACGCGGACCAGCCGCTTTATCACGAAGTGGCCAAGGACATCGACGGCGTGGCAATCAGCGCTTTCAGTTCGATCATCGACCTGGAGGAGTTCCTGCTTGATCCGGGCATCGCCGCGCTCACCCAGGCCCAGGCGCCACTGATCGATACGCAGCAACCTGAGTACTGGACTGGCCTCGCCTTCCAGGTCATCAACCAACTGCCCGGTGAAACCCACACCGCCAGCCCCGCGCCTGCTCGACGGGATGTCGGCGCGCACGCCTGACGCACGCAGCGTCCTGATTCACCCGATCCCCTTATGGAACAAGCGGAGAAGTACCGATGCCCAATGAATGGTCACCCTCGTCCTGGCGTGAAAAGAACGTACTGCAATTGCCCGAGTATCCCGACCCCGAGCGTCTCGCCGCGGTCGAGGCGCAACTGCGCGGCAGCGTGCCGCTGGTGCTGGCCTCCGAGATCCGTTCACTGAAGGCTCGCCTGGCCCAGGTCGCCCGTGGCAAGGCATTCCTCCTGCAAGGTGGCGACTGCGCGGAATCCTTTGCCGAGTTCCATCCGGGCGGCGTCCGCGACCTGTTCAGGGTTTTCCTGCAGATGTCGACCGTGCTCGCGTTCAGCACCGGGGTGCCGGTGGTCAAGGTCGGGCGGATTGCCGGGCAGTTCGCCAAGCCGCGCAGCAGCCCCGACGAAACCATTGACGGGGTGACGCTGCCCAGTTATCGCGGCGATATCATCAACTCCATCGAGTTCAACGCGCAGGCTCGCCGACCCGATCCCGAACGAATCCTGCAGGCGTACAACCAGTCCAGCGCCACCATGAACCTGTTGCGCGCCCTCGGCCGCAGCGGCTTTTCCGACATGCGTCATGTCCAGCAATGGAACACCCGTTTCATTGCCGGCGCCCCCGAGGGCCAGCGCTACCGAGTGATTGGCCGCCGGATCGAGGAAGCCCTCAAGTTCATGAATGCTTGCGGTGTCTCGCCAGAGTCTGTCCAGGCGCTGCGTGAAACCGAGCTGTTCACCAGCCACGATGCGCTGCTGCTCAACTATGAAGAAGCCTTCACCCGCCTCGACTATGCCAGCGACGAATGGTACGACTGCTCGGCGCACATGCTGTGGATCGGCGAACGCACGCGGGGTGTCGAGGATGCCCACGTCGAGTTCCTCAAGGGCGTGAAAAACCCCATCGGCCTCAAATGCGGGCCGACCCTGCGGGAAGACGACCTGTTGCGCCTGATCGATGCGCTCAACCCGGACAACGAGCCTGGGCGCTTGACCTTGATCGTACGCATGGGCGCCGACGTGCTCGCCGAACGCCTGCCGCAGTTGGTGCGCGCAGTGAAGAACGAAGGGCGCGAGGTGATCTGGTCGGTCGATCCGATGCATGCCAATACCATCAAGTCCAGCACCGGCTACAAAACGCGGCGGTTCGCTTCGGTGATCACCGAAGTCGAGCGTTTTTTCGATGTCCACCAGGCCGAAGGCACCCATGCCGGCGGCGTACATCTGGAGATGACCGGTGCCGATGTCACCGAATGCACCGGGGGTGGACAGCGCATCTGCGACGCGGACTTGAGCAATCGCTACCACACCCATTGCGACCCACGCCTGAACGCCACCCAAGCCCTGGAGCTGGCCTTTTTGATTGCCGAGAAACTGAAGATCGAAAAGCCCGAACCGGCGATCCTTGAACTGGCCCTCTGAAACCTTTTCCGCA
>NZ_JANLOA010000098.1:0-37771 GCF_025466035.1 Pseudomonas sp. 20P_3.2_Bac5
GTTGAAATGAAAAAGCCCCCGGTCGCGAGACCGGGGGCTTTTCAATTGGTGCGGCTCAGAACAGCAACCGCCAATCCCGCTTACTTGGCCTGGTAGATGATCCCCGGGCTGCACTGGACCATCTGGTAGTGATCCGGCAACCCGTTCAGCGCCTCGGAGGCGCCGAGGAACAGGTAGCCACCCGGCTTCAGCGTTGCGTGGATGCGGGTCAGGATGTCTTTCTTGACCTGGGCCGAGAAGTAGATCAGCACGTTGCGGCAGAACACCACGTCGAACTTGCCCAGCGCAGCGTAGCTATCGAGCAGGTTGAAGGAGCGGAACTCCACGCGGCTGCGGATCGGCGCCTTGATCGCAAAGCGGCCTGCGCCCTTGGGATCGAAATAGCGTTGCAGGCGTTCCTGAGACAGGCCGCGCGCGATCGCCAGGCTGTCGTACTCGCCGGTCTTGCAGTTGGCCAGCATCGCACCGGAAAGATCGGTCGCCACAATCTGCGCGCCCGCTTTCATTTGGCCGAGGTTGCCGCGCTCGAACTCGTCGAGGGTCATGGAAATCGAATACGGCTCCTGACCGGACGAGCAGGCCGCCGACCAGATGCGCAGGCGCTGGCCCGGGTTGTTGCGGACCAACTCCGGCAACACCTTGTTCTTCAGCACTTCAAAGGGATAGGTATCGCGAAACCAGAGCGTTTCGTTGGTGGTCATGGCATCAACCACCTGCTCGCGCAAACCGCTGCGCGGCTGGTTCTGAATACGCTGGACCAGTTCGGTCAGCGTCTTGATGCCCTGCTGTTCCATCAGCTTGTTGAGACGGCTGGAAACCAGGTACTGCTTATTTTCGCCCAGCAGGATGCCACAGGCTTTTTCCAGGAAGACCCGGAACTGCTCGAAATCCAAATTACCCGTAGACAATGGTGCCGCCTCTTAAATCATGTGCAACACCAGGGGCCGCGACCCCTGGCCGTTATTAGTGTGTGGCCTTGATCCGGTCAACCACGCGCTGAGCCAGGTCGTCGGGCCTGAACTTGGCGAGGAAGTCGTCTGCACCGACCTTCTTGACCATCGCCTGGTTGAAAACACCAGACAGCGAAGTATGCAGGATGATGTGCAGTTTTTGCATGCGCGGGTCGTTGCGGATTTCCGCGGTCAGCGTGTAACCGTCCATCTCCGGCATCTCGATGTCGGAAATCATCATCAGGAATTCTTCTTCCGGACGCTTGCCCTCGTCGACCATCTTGCGCAGGTAGTCCAGCGCCTGACGCCCGTCGTTGAGCGCGACCACCTCGACGCCGACGGTCTGCAGGCAGCGACTCACCTGCTTGCGCGCCACCGACGAGTCGTCGACGGTGAGCACCCGCAGCGACACCGCCTTGCTCTGTACATCGGCATCGACCACCCCGGAAGACACCGATTCGGAACTTGGCGCCACTTCGGCAAGGATCTTCTCGACGTCGATGATCTCGACCATCTTGTTGTCGACCCGGGTCACCGCCGTGAGGTAGTGATCGCGGCCGGTTCCCTTGGGTGGCGGATGGATCTCTTCCCAGTTCATGTTGACGATGCGTTCGACCGAATGCACCAGGAACCCTTGGGTCTTGGTGTTGTACTCGGTAATGATGACGAAACTCTTGCTCGAGTCTTCATTCAGACCGGGCAAGCCGGTCGCCATCGCCAGATCCAGGATCGGGATGGTCGCCCCACGAATATTCGCAACACCGCGCACAACCCGGCTGGATTTGGGCAGAAGCGTCAGGCTCGGGCATTGCAGCACTTCCCGGACCTTGAAGACGTTGATCCCGTACAACTGATTGCCATTAAGGCGAAACAGCAGCAGCTCAAGACGATTCTGACCAACCAGTTGCGTGCGCTGGTTCACCGAATCCATAACACCAGCCATGCCAGACTCCTCAACCGAAGCTCGGGGCAGCGCACCGGATCGGCACGCGCCTTGCTTTTTTAACTGTATGAAAACGAAAACGACATTTTTCCGACGCCTGCACCGCCATCTGCCCGGCTTCCTTGCTGCGCTGTGCTTGTTGACTCCCGGCGCTCGAACTCTGGCTGACGCCTTCACCTTGCCTGAACAGCTTATCGGTGTCACCCAGGGGTTTCTTGAATTCACTGTTGAAGACTATTTGGAAAAGAGCCAGACCGAGGGCCGCTACGAGATCCAGGTCAACAACCTCGACCCGCGCCTGCGCATGCCGTTGTGCAGTGAACAACTGGGCGCCAACCTGGAAAGTCCGGCGCAGCCGCTGGGCCGGGTAACCGTGCGGGTGCGCTGTGATGGCAGCTCGCCATGGACGGTGTTCGTTCCCGCCCAGGTCAAGCTGTACCGAGACGTGGTGGTGGTCACCCGACCGCTCAAGCGCGAAGCCGTGGTCAGCGAAGAGGACATCGCCCTGCGTGAGCGCGACGTCGGCCTGCTTGGCCAGGGTTTCCTCGCCAGCCTCGACCAGGCACTGGGACAGAAAGTTATCCGACCAATGGTCATCGACCAGGTCATCACCCCGGTTCACCTGGAACAGGCCGAGGTGATCCGCAAGGGTGACCATGTCGTGATCACCGCCCGCAGCGGCACGTTGAGCGTGCGCATGCCCGGCGAAGCCTTGACCAAAGGCGGCATAAGCGAGCAAATTCGCGTGCGCAACCTCAACTCCAAGCGCGTGGTGAAGGCCAGGGTAACCGGTCCCGGCCAGGTGGAGGTTGCCATGTGACCTTGTGCCGCATCGCACGCACGGCTGATGAAAGCTGGCGATCAGGGACTGCATTTCCTAAACTGTGTCCCAGTACGGGCTGATGGACCTGCCGCGAAGGATCATTCATTCGCGCCTAAAGTTTTTTTCGGGTCGGCCGAAAAAAGGGCAAGCGTCCAAATTCCCAGAGGTTTTCTGATCATGGTCATCGACTTCAGTCGTTTGAATAATTCCCCGTCAGTGACGGGCGGCCTGCGCACCGGCAATAGCCAGGAAAGCGCCGCCAGCAACCGCGCAGGCCAGTCCGAAGCAGTTGCCAGCACCGCCCAGAGCGGGGAAACGGTACACCTCAGCCACGAGGCACAGCAGTTGCAACAGGTCAGCGACAAGCTGCGCGACCAACCTATCGTCAACAGCGACCGTGTGGCCGCGTTGAAACAGGCGATCGCCGACGGTAGCTACCAGGTCGACGCCAACCGTGTCGCCAGCAAACTGCTTAATTTCGAAGCTCAGCGCTAGCCCTCTGGCGCGCTGACTTCAAGGACGCTACGACTCCAAGAGCCAGCCATGCACGACACTACCCTGCTGCAACTGATCGAAGACGATATCGGCCCGGCACAACAACTGCTCCAGCTCCTGCAGGACGAATACGTCGCCCTGCACGGCCGGGACATGCCGGTGCTGGAAAATATCCTGGCCTACAAGCAATCGCTGGTAGTGCTACTTGATCAGCAGGGACGTCGGCGCAGTGAACTGCTCACCAGTCTGGGCCTGCCCCCAGACCGCACCGGCGTCGAGAAACTGGCCAGTCAATCGCACCTGGGTGCGCAATTGCTGCAGCAACTCGATGTGCTGGGCAATCTGCTCAACGAATGCAAGACCATCAACGAACGTAACGGTCAATCCATCGTTTTGCAGCAGGCCACCACGGCCAACCAGATCAGAATCCTCATGGGCGGTGAAGCCCCTTCGCTCTACGACAGCCGGGGCTCTACCTCGCCACTTGCCAAGCCTCGTGCGCTCAGCCAGGCGTGACCCTCTATCAAGGCACAACACATGCTGGCAGAATGCTGGCTGCGTGTGTCGTTTTTGCCTGGAGATTCATCAACCGTGTTCAATGACGTAGAAGCTCCGCAGCCTCCGAAGGTCTTCACCACGCCTTTGGAAATTGCCGCCAACTTGCGGATGCTGCAAGAGAGCCATGATCCGCTGATCATTACCTTCCATGAGCGCAGTCAGCGTTTCCAGAGTTACGTGGTCGACGTCGACCGCGACAACAACGTCCTGTCCCTAGACGAAATGATTCCTCGCGACGGCGAGCGTTTCCTGGAAAACGGCGAACCCTTCCGGGTCGAAGGTTTCCATGACGGCGTACGGATCGCCTGGGAATGCAACGAGCCACTGACGGTCGTGACTGCCGATAATGCCCGTTTCTACCGCGGCTCCCTGCCTGCCGAAGTGACCTATCACCAGCGCCGCAACGCCTTCCGCGCCGCGTTGAAGCTGTCGCAACTGGTGGACGTTGTTCTCGACGGCGAGAAGCTCAAAGGCGCTGGCGCCATTCGCGGCAAGCTGCTGGACGTTTCCGCCACCGGCTGCAAGCTGCGCTTCGAAGGCAACATCGAAGAGCGCCTGCAATTGGGTCAGGTCTACGAGAAGTTCGCTGCGGGCAGCCCGCTGGGCTTGAGCAATATGTCGGTCGAACTGCGCCACCTGCATTTCGAAGAGCGCCTGGGCGCCACCTTCGCCGGTATCCGCTTCCACAACGTCACCGGCCAGATGCAACGCAAGATCGAAAGTTTCGTCTATCAACTGCAGCGCGAAGCTCGCCGTTTCGACAAAGACGACTACTGAGTACCCCTTGGGACCGCGATGCGGTCCCAGCCTTCCTGGATCACACCGGCTTCTGTTCTTGCCCTTCCTTGCCGGCCTCTCCCTCTTCTTCCTCGGTATCCTCGGCCGCGACGGGCGTCTGCATCTGATCCTGCACCACCTGCTCGGTCACGCGCGGGTCCAAGGCCGCGGCAAGCGGTGAGCTGGCGGCTGGCATGGCCACGTGGGACAGCGGCGCATCATCGACCTGATGCAGCCCGGTAACCGCCTTGGGCCGAATCCGCCAGACCAGCACCAGCGCAAAGAAGGTGAAGAAAGCGTAGAGCATCTGCTCGCCGAAGACCTTCATCAGCACACCCGCGGCCAGCGGCCCGATGCTCGCACCGACACCGTAGGTGACCAACAGCATGGCGGTCAGCGACACGCGCCGCTCGCTCTCCACATGGTCGTTGGAGAACGCCACGGCCAGCGGGTACAGGCAAAACTGCAACAGCGACACCACGAACCCGGCGACGAACAGCACCACCATCGGCACCTCGGGCAACACGGCAAGCGGCAACGAAGCCACCGCCAGGCCCACCGCGACACTGCGGATCAGCACCGCCCGATCATAGCGGTCGGACAGCCAGCCCAACGGCCACTGCACCAGCAGGCCGGCGAAGATGCAGCAGCCCATGAACAGACCCACCTGCTCGGTGCTCAGGCCCTGCCGCGAGGCGTACAACGGCGCCAGACCATAAAAGGACCCGACGATCAGCCCCGAACCCAGCACCGTGCTCAAAGACTGCGGTACGCGCTTGATGAAGAACCGCGGCTCCATGGCCGCCGGCCGCAACGGCGCCGGGTGGATGCGCCGAGTCAACGCCACCGGCACCAGGCACAGGGCGAAGCACATGGCGACCAGCATCAGCAGTTCGAGGCCCAGTTGCGGGTGCGCCACCAGGATCAACTGGCCCAGCACCAGGCCGAGATAGGAGGCGATCATGTAGCCGCTGAACACCGCGCCGCGCTGCTTGGCGTCGGCCTGCTCGTTCAGCCAGCTCTCGATGACCATGTACTGGCACATCATGCCGAGGCCGACGATGACCCGTAAAAACAGCCAGGCTGGCAGCCAGCTGACCAGGCCATGACCGAGCACCGCCGCGCCGACGATCCCCGCACAGGTGGCGTAGGCGCGGATATGGCCGACCCGGGCGATCAGCCGGTGGCCGATCTTGCCGCCCAGGGCCAGGCCGAAATAGTTGGCCGCCATCAGCGCACCGACCCAGAGACTGTCCACATGGTCGGCACTCAGGCGCAGGGCCAGGTACGTACTCAACAGACCGGAACCGATCAACATCATCAAAGCGGCGAAGTACAACGCGCGAAAAGACTTCCAGATAGTGCGCATCAGCGTCCCGAACGGCCTCTTGAGCAGATGGAAAAACTGCGTGAAAGCATAAGTGATTATTCCCGCCACAGGCTCGGGCTCGGAGAAAAAAACAAGAGGCCGATCACGTTACCGGGATCGGCCTCTTCTAGTGGGTGGCTCTAGCGCAGCCTGCGTTCGGTCAGGCCTGGGCAGCCAGCACACGACGCTCCCACGGGGTGATTTCATCGAAGAAGCTGGTCAGCTCCAGGGTCTTGGTGGCGTGGTAGCCCTCGATGAACTCCTTGCCGAACAGCTCGCGCGCCAGATCGCTGCGCTTGAGCCGGTCGAGCGCCGCATGCAGGGTGCATGGCAGCGACAGGTGGTCCGGCACTTCGAACTCGCCCTGGATCGCCGGCGCCGGTTGCAGGCGCTGCTCGATACCGTGCAGGCCGGCGGCGAGGCTGGCGGCGATCGCCAGGTACGGGTTGGCATCGGCACCAGGCAGGCGATTCTCGACCCGACGCGCCACCGGCGAACTGGCCGGAATCCGCAGACCTGCAGCACGGTTGTCCTCGGACCAGCAGGCGTTGTTCGGCGACGCATACGGGTGGCACAGACGCTGGTAGGAGTTGACGTTGGGCGCGAACAGCGCGGTGAAGTCCGCCAGACAGGCCTGCTGGCCGCCGATGAAGTGGTAGAACGCGTCGGTGGGCTTGCCGTCGGCATCGCTGAAGGCATTTTTGCCGCTGTCGATGTGCACCACGCTCTGGTGGATGTGCATCGAGCTGCCCGGGGTTTTCGCCAGCGGCTTGGCCATGCACACCACCGTCAGCCCGTGCTTGAGCGCGACTTCCTTGAGCAGGTGCTTGAACAGGAAGGTCTGGTCAGCCAGCAACAACGGATCACCGTGCAGCAGGTTGATCTCGAACTGGCTCACGCCCATTTCGTGCATGAAGGTATCGCGCGGCAGCCCGAGCGCCGCCATGCAGCGGTAGACCTCCTGGAAGAACGGCCGCAGGCCGTTGTTGGAGCTGACGCTGAAGGCCGAGTGACCGTCCTCGCGGCGTCGGTCCAGGCCAACAGGTGGCTGGAATGGCTGAGTGGGGTCGGCGTTGGGCGCGAAGACGAAAAACTCCAGTTCGGTGGCCACCACCGGCGCCAGGCCGAGGGCGGCGTAGCGGGCGATCACCGCCTTGAGCTGGCAGCGGGTCGACAGGCCGGAGCCTTCGCCAGTCAGTTCGCTGGCGTCGCAGATGGCCAGGGCGCGGGGTTGATCGCTCCAGGGCAACAGATGGATCTGCGTCGGATCGGCGACCAGCGCCAGGTCACCGTCATCACTGCCGTAGAAGCGGGCCGGCGGGTAGCCGCCCATGATGCATTGCAACAACACGCCGCGGGCCAGTTGCAGGCGTCGGCCTTCGAGGAAACCCTCGGCGGTCATCACCTTGCCGCGCGGTACGCCATTGAGGTCTGGCGTGACGCATTCGATTTCATCAATGCCCGTCAAACGCTCGGCCAGGGAGCGCTGGTCATTGGTCGTCATGACTCTATCCTTGTTGTTTTCGCATGCCGGAAACGGCGACCCCCACAACATACTCAGCCACTGTTAAAAATATCAAGCATATAAGTGGCCAATTGATCGTGATTTTCTACACTCCCCAGAGACTGATCGCTGCTGGCTCCCGTCAGAAACCTAGCGAGCCTCGCGCAACGTCAACCCATTCGCCGGCAACGGCAGCGCCGTCTTGTAGCGCACCTGCTTGAGGGCAAAGCTGGAACGGATATTGGCCACGCCCGGCAGCCGGGTCAGGTAATCGAGAAACCGCTCCAGCGCCTGAATGCTCGGCAGCAATACCCGCAACAGGTAGTCCGGGTCGCCGGTCATCAGGTAGCACTCCATCACTTCCGGGCGCTCGGCGATTTCTTCCTCGAAGCGGTGCAGCGACTGCTCCACCTGTTTTTCCAGGCTGACATGGATAAACACGTTCACATCCAGCCCCAGCACTTCCGGAGCCAGGAGGGTCACTTGCTGGCGAATCACCCCCGATTCCTCCAGCGCCTTGACCCGGTTGAAACACGGCGTGGGCGAGAGGTTCACCGAGCGCGCCAACTCGGCGTTGGTGATGCGGGCATTTTCCTGAAGGCTGTTGAGAATGCCGATGTCGGTCCGATCCAGTTTCCGCATGAGAATAATTACCCTGCCGATTGTTGTTTTGCAGAATATTTATCCGCTCGCCGTGGCAAAGGCAACCAACATCAGAAAAATATTCTTCCGGGGGCGGAATATCATGTAGCCAAGACTGACTCTCTGGTCACAAGCCGGAATCAGTAGCGACCGCTTCAAAGCTCAACAAAAACACAAGACAGAGCGAGCGTAAAAAAGCATGAACGAGTACGCCCCCCTGCGTCTGCATGTGCCCGAGCCTACAGGCCGGCCAGGCTGCCAGACCGACTTTTCCTACCTGCGCCTGGCCGATGCCGGCCTGGTCCGTAAACCCGCTATCGACGTCGAACCTGCCGACACCGCCGACCTGGCCTACAGCCTGATCCGCGTGCTCGATGACAAAGGCAATGCCCTCGGCCCGTGGGCCGAAGACATCGACCCGCAGGTGCTGCGCCGCGGCATGCGCACCATGATGAAAACCCGGCTGTTCGACAGCCGCATGGTGGTCGCGCAGCGCCAGAAGAAGATGTCCTTCTACATGCAGAGCCTCGGCGAGGAAGCCATCGGCAGTGCCCAGGCGGCAGCGCTGAACCGCACTGACATGTGCTTCCCGACCTACCGCCAGCAAAGCATCCTGATGGCCCGCGACGTGTCGCTGGTGGAAATGATCTGCCAGTTGCTGTCCAACGAGCGCGACCCGCTCAAGGGTCGCCAGTTGCCGATCATGTATTCGGTGCGCGAAGCCGGCTTCTTCACCATCAGCGGCAACCTCGCCACCCAGTTCGTCCAGGCTGTCGGCTGGGCCATGGCCTCGGCCATCAAGGGCGATACCAAGATCGCCTCGGCCTGGATCGGCGACGGCGCCACCGCCGAATCCGACTTCCACACCGCCCTCACCTTCGCCCACGTCTACCGGGCACCGGTGATCCTCAACGTGGTCAACAACCAGTGGGCGATCTCCACCTTCCAGGCCATCGCTGGCGGTGAGGCGACCACCTTCGCCGGTCGCGGAGTCGGTTGCGGCATCGCTTCGCTGCGGGTCGACGGCAACGACTTCATCGCGGTCTACGCCGCCTCGCGCTGGGCCGCCGAACGCGCCCGCCGTGGCCATGGTCCAACCTTGATCGAGTGGGTCACCTATCGCGCCGGCCCGCACTCCACCTCGGACGATCCGTCCAAGTACCGTCCGGCCGACGACTGGAGCCACTTCCCGCTGGGCGACCCGATCGCCCGTCTCAAGCAGCACCTGATTGCCGCCGGCCAGTGGTCCGAAGAGGAGCACCAGGCGGTCACCGCCGAACTGGAAGCCGAGATCATCAAAGCGCAGAAGGAAGCCGAGCAGTACGGCACCCTCGCCGGTGGGCAGATGCCGAGCCCCGCCTCGATGTTCGAGGACGTCTACAAGGAAATGCCGGAGCACCTGCGCCGGCAGCGCCAGGAACTGGGGATCTGAGATGAACGATCACAACACTTCAATCCAGTTGGAAACCGCCATGGCGACTACCACCATGACCATGATCCAGGCCCTGCGCTCGGCCATGGACATCATGCTCGAGCGCGACGACAACGTGGTCATCTACGGCCAGGACGTCGGCTACTTCGGCGGGGTATTCCGCTGCACCGAGGGCCTGCAGACCAAGTACGGCAAGTCGCGGGTATTCGATGCGCCGATCTCGGAAAGCGGCATCGTCGGCACCGCCGTGGGCATGGGCGCCTATGGCCTGCGTCCGGTGGTGGAAATCCAGTTCGCCGACTATTTCTACCCCGCCTCCGACCAGATCGTCTCGGAGATGGCCCGCCTGCGTTATCGCTCGGCCGGCGAGTTCGTGTCTCCGCTGACCCTGCGCATGCCTTGCGGCGGCGGCATCTATGGCGGCCAGACCCACAGCCAGAGCCCGGAAGCGATGTTCACCCAGGTCTGCGGCCTGCGCACGGTGATGCCATCCAACCCCTACGACGCCAAGGGGCTGTTGATCGCCTCGATCGAGAACGACGACCCGGTGATCTTCCTCGAACCCAAGCGCCTGTATAACGGCCCGTTCGACGGCCACCACGACCGTCCGGTAACGCCGTGGTCGAAACACCCCGCCAGCGCCGTGCCGGACGGCTACTACAGCGTGCCGCTGGACAAGGCGGCGATCACCCGCCCCGGCAACGACGTCACCGTGTTGACCTATGGCACCACCGTCTATGTGTCCCAGGTTGCCGCCGAGGAAACCGGTGTCGATGCCGAAGTCATCGACCTGCGCAGCCTGTGGCCGCTGGACCTGGAGACCATCGTCGAATCGGTGAAGAAGACCGGCCGCTGCGTGGTCGTGCATGAAGCCACCCGCACCTGCGGCTTTGGCGCCGAGCTGGTGGCGCTGGTGCAGGAACATTGCTTCCACCATCTGGAGGCGCCGATCGAACGCGTCACCGGCTGGGACACCCCCTACCCGCATGCACAGGAGTGGGCGTACTTCCCCGGTCCTTCGCGGGTTGGCGCGGCATTGAAACGGGTCATGGAGGTCTGAATGGGCACGCACGTCATCAAGATGCCGGACATTGGCGAAGGCATCGCACAGGTTGAGTTGGTGGAATGGTTCGTCAAGGTCGGCGATACCGTCACCGAAGACCAGATCGTCGCCGATGTCATGACCGACAAGGCCACGGTAGAAATCCCCTCACCGGTCACCGGCAAGGTCCTGGCCCTCGGCGGCCAGCCCGGCGAAGTCATGGCGGTCGGCAGCGAGCTGATCCGCATTGAAGTGGAAGGCGCCGGCAACCATCAGGAAAGCGCCGGCAAACCGGCGGCAGTCGCGGCCCCCGAGGCGAAACCCGCCGCGCCGGTCGAGACGCCAGCCCCCACGGTTGCGGCGCCCGTCGCGGCAGCCAGCCCGGCCCGCAGTAGCGCAGCAGAAGCGCCGATCGTCCCGCGTACCGCCAATGAACGTCCGCTGGCTTCCCCGGCCGTGCGCAAGCGCGCCTGGGACGCCGGCATCGAGTTGCGTTATGTGCACGGCAGCGGCCCGGCCGGCCGCATCCTCCACGAAGACCTCGACGCTTTCCTCACCCAGCCGACCCGCAGCCAGGCAGCGCCAAGCGGCTACGCCAAGCGCGAGGACAGCGAGCAGATTCCGGTGATCGGCCTGCGCCGCAAGATCGCCCAGCGCATGCAGGACGCCAAGCGCCGCGTCGCGCATTTCAGCTATGTCGAGGAAATCGACGTCACCGCGCTCGAAGAGCTGCGCGTGCACCTGAACAAGAAATGGGGCGACAGCCGCGGCAAGCTGACCCTCCTGCCGTTCCTGGTCCGGGCCATGGTGGTGGCCCTGCGCAAGTTTCCGCAGATCAACGCGACCTACGACGATGAAGGCCAGGTCATCACCCGTCACGGCGCGGTGCATGTGGGCATCGCCACCCAGGGCGACAACGGCCTGATGGTGCCGGTGGTGCGCCATGCCGAAGCCGGCAGCCTGTGGGACAACGCCAGCGAGATCGTCCGCCTGGCCAACGCGGCCCGCAACAACAAGGCCAGCCGTGAAGAACTGAGCGGCTCGACCATCACCCTGACCAGCCTCGGCGCCCTCGGCGGGATTGTCAGCACGCCGGTGGTCAACACCCCGGAAGTGGCGATCGTCGGCGTCAACCGCATCGTCGAGCGGCCGATGGTGGTCAACGGCCAGATCGTGATCCGCAAGATGATGAACCTCTCCAGCTCGTTCGATCACCGGGTGGTCGACGGCATGGACGCCGCGCTCTTCATCCAGGCCATCCGCGGCCTGCTCGAACAACCCGCCAGCCTGTTTGTGGAGTGACCATGCAGACCCTCAATACCACGCTGCTGATCATTGGCGGCGGCCCCGGCGGCTACATCGCGGCGATCCGCGCCGGGCAACTGGGCATTCCCACGGTACTGGTGGAAGGCCAGGCGCTGGGCGGCACCTGCCTGAACATCGGCTGCATCCCGTCCAAGGCACTGATCCACGTCGCCGAGCAGTTTCACCAGACCCAACAGCACAGCGAGCGCTCGAGCCTGGGCATCAAGGTCCAGCCGCCGACGCTGGACATCGGCCAGAGCGTTGCCTGGAAAAACGGCATCGTCGACCGGCTGACCAGCGGCGTCGCCGCGCTGCTGAAAAAGAACGACGTGAAGGTGATCCACGGCTGGGCCAAGATCATCGATGGCAAGCACGTCGAGATCGACGGCCAGGATCTGCGCATCCAGTGCGAGCACCTGTTGCTGGCGACCGGTTCCAGCAGCGTCGAACTGCCGATGCTGCCGCTGGGCGGCGCGGTGATTTCGTCCACCGAAGCCCTGTCGCCGAGCCAGTTGCCCAAGCGCCTGGCGGTGGTGGGCGGCGGTTATATCGGCCTGGAGCTGGGTATCGTCTACCGCAAGCTCGGGGTCGAGGTCAGCGTGGTGGAGGCGCGCGAGCGCGTCCTGCCGACCTATGACGCCGAACTGACCCAGCCGGTGGCAGAGTCGCTGAAGAAACTCGGCGTGAAGCTGTACTTGGGGCACAGCGTCGAAGGCTTCGACGCCGCCGAAAAACGCCTGCGGGTGCGCACGCCGGACGGCGCGGAACTCTCGCTGGAAACCGATCAGGTGCTGGTGGCGGTGGGCCGTCGTCCACGCAGCCAGGGTTTCAACCTCGAAGCCCTGGCGCTGAAGATGAACGGTGCCGCCATCGCCATCGACAGCCGCTGCCAGACCAGCATGCGCAACGTCTGGGCCATCGGCGATCTGACCGGCGAGCCGATGCTGGCGCACCGCGCCATGGCTCAGGGCGAGATGGTTGCCGAGCTGATTGCCGGCAAGCAGCGCGCCTTCACCCCGGCGGCGATTGCCGCGGTGTGCTTCACCGATCCGGAGCTGGTGGTGGCCGGCAAGACCCCGGACGCGGCGAAGGACGAAGGGCTCGATTGCCTGGTGGCGCAATTCCCGTTCGCCGCCAATGGCCGGGCCATGACCCTGGAGTCGAAGAGCGGCTTCGTGCGCGTGGTGGCGCGCCGCGACAATCACTTGATCGTCGGTTGGCAGGCGGTGGGGGTTGGCGTGTCGGAGCTGTCCACGGCGTTCGCCCAGTCGCTGGAGATGGGCGCGCGACTGGAAGATGTGGCGGGGACCATTCATGCGCATCCGACGCTGGGTGAGGCGGTGCAGGAAGCGGCGTTGCGGGCGTTGGGGCACGCGTTGCATATCTGATCGGCGTTTGCTTGAAAAAGCCGGGGCCGCTGTGCGGCCCTTCGCGAGCAAGCTCGCTTCCACAGGTCTCTGTAGGAGCGGGTTTACCCGCGAAGGGCCGCGCAGCGGCCCCGACTTATTTGATCTGGAATAGATCAGACGCGGAAGTAACCCACCGAGGAATCGAACGGCAGGCGCTTCAGCTCGACCTTGTTCAGGTCCAGCACATCGCGCAGTGCGGCGGTTTCGCCAGGGAAGTTGCGGTAGGCAACTTCGTCCAGCACCACGATGGCGCCTTTCGGCATGTACGGCAGGAAGGTTTCCAGCGCGACCTTGGTCGACGAATACAGGTCAGTGTCGAGGATCAGCATCGCCACCACCAGGTCCGGGCGGGTCTTGACGAAGGCCGGCACGGTTTCAAGGATGTCGCCCTTGACGATCTCGCAACGCGGGATGCGGTTGACCGGGCGAACCAGGTCGTTGGCGTCGATCATGTCCTGGATCAGGGTCTCGTCGGTATCGGAGAACATGCTCTCGTTGATATCCGCCGGGTCTTCCTTCTGGTCGATGCTGGCAAAGCCCTGGAAGGTGTCGAAGCCGATGATCGAACGGTTGATCGCATACGGCTCGAGAATCATCGACAACTGCATGTACAGCATCAACGAATTGCCCTTGTAGACGCCGCACTCGACGATGGCGCCAGGAATGTCCTGGACCATCTTGAACAGCTCGATGCGTGACAGGGCCGCGGTCACCGCGATGCGGTTGGCGAACACGAAGGGGGCGTCAGCCACGTATTGGGCATCGACGCGGCTCAGCACGCTGGCGCGCTTTTCGTTGTACTCGACCTCGGCAGCAGTCAGGCGACGCTTGGTCATGGGTTAACTCCCTGGAATTGCGAAAAGTCGCTGGCATGGAAAAGGTCTTTGAAGCCGGCCTCGACGTCGAAACAGCCGTTGTCGACGTTCGGCGCGCCGCGCTTCTGAATCAGGTCTTGCAGGTGGATCAGGCGGAAGTCCACGCTGAACCGGATCCTGTCGGTGTGGTTGGCCACGGTGCCGTGCAGGTGCGAGCCGGAGAACATCAGCATCTCGCCGCTGTTGGCGGCGACGCGGATTTCCGCGCTGTTGTCGATTTCTTCCAGCGGCACCGGGTGCACCCGGGCTTCCTCGGTGATGTTGTCCTTGGCCTTCAGGCGCTGGTTGTTGATCCAGTCGGTCAGGCTCCAGGTGTGCGAGGAGTTTTGCACCGGCTTGGTGAAATAGGCCGGGTTGATCATCATGGTCTGCTCGGGCTCGATCGAGTAGATCGGCATCCAGGTGTTCAGTTGGCAATCGACGCTGCCGTACCAGGTGTCGCGGTGCGCCTTGTAGGCGTAGCTGACGCCGGCGTGCAGGTAGTCGTAGTTCGGCACCACGCGCACCCGTGGCACGTCGAAGATGTAGTCGCTCGGGTCGGCACCGATTTCAAGGATGTAGTCGCGGATCAGCGCCTTGGCCTGCGGGCCATTGGTGAATTTGCGCTTGAGCCGGGTGACGTGCTCGACGAAGGTTTCCACCGACATCTTCTTGTGCAGCGACAGGTGATCGAGCTCGCCGTCGAAGGCTTCAGTGATGCTGTGCCGGGCCAGCGCACACAGTTCGTGGGCGCTGCGCAGGTTGGTATCGAGGAAGATGTCGCCCGCGTAGACGCGCTCGCGGAATGCCGGCTTCTTCTGCAACTGGTTGATGTAAAGATTCATACGCCTCTTCCTCATAAAGACCAATGCCCGCCACTCAGGACGGACCATGAATTGAAGTGGACGCAAGGCGACGCCACTCTGCCTGTCCGGCAGGGAACTTCAACCCCATGGGGGTCCGGGTCGTGGCCCGGATGTAGTGCTCTTTGGATCGGCACCGGGTGCGCAAACTTTAATGCCGCCCGGCGGTACAAGACTTGCCGCAAGCGGCAAACGTCTTCCGCCGTACAACCGCACCGTACGGCTGCAAGCCCCGTGCTGCGGGGATTATCCAGACTGGCACAGCAATTGCGATATCGCGCCTGATCCAGTGTCCCACTCCAAGGAGAATGATCCCGTGAGCATCATCAATGGCCATGGCTGGCAGAACATCGCGGTGAGCCAGCACCGCACCCTCGCCGCCATCCCCGGCGCCGACGCGCAAGCTTACCAGTCGGAAACGGCCACCGCGTCGGCGGTTTCCACGGTCAGCAGCGCGACCGCCTCCGGCAGCGCTTCGAACTCGACGTACCAGGACGCTCAGGATGCCCAGGACGAGGCCTTCGCCAAACTCAAGGTGGTCCTGCAGAACTCGGGGTCCAGCGAGTCTGACGAATCCACGGGCGTGACGGCGTCCGGCGCCAGCACCACGAGCAGCAGCGCCGCCCAGGAGTTTCGCGATTACATGGCCCTGTCGCCGGCCGAGAAAATCCGCCTGAAGATGCTCAACGAGCTGGGGCTGACCGAGGACGACTACGAGGCGTTGCCGCCGGAGAAGAAAGAGAAGATCGACCTGGCGATCGCCCAGCGCATCAAGGATGAGGCCGAGCTGAAGTCTATGGGCAAGGCAGAACCGCAGATGCAGGCGGCGATGGCGGCGCAGAACCTGAGCGCGTCACTGAGCGAACGACCGCAGGACGCGGCGGATCCAGCGCAGGCGCGCAAGGAGAAGGAGGATCGGGAGGATCCGTTGAATAGGTGACAGTTCCATCGCTGGCGAGCGGAACGCCGCTTGCCAGCGATGGCCCCTCTCAAGCAATCGGAATCAAAGGATCCGCCGCCGCCAATGCCACCGCCCGCTCCGCCACCGGCGGATAGATCCACACGGTGTTGATCTGGGTCTTGAGCTGCTTGCCCTCCTCCTTCACCAGTTTCACTTCGCGCTCCCAGCCTTCGGTGAACACCGCGCCCCAGGCGCCGAGGTCCAGGCAGGTGACGTACTTGGGCTGGCTGTAGGTGACCGGCGCTACGCCCAGCAGGTCAGCCGCGACGTTGTTGCCGGCATGGCGACCCAGTGGAATGGCGTGCTGGCAGGTCATCAGCGCATGGTTGCCTAGGTCATCGCTGGCCGCATAAGCGGTATCGCCGGCGGCATAGATATCGGCCTGTCCCACCACCTTCAAGGTGCCATCCACATGCAGCCGGCCTTGGCGATCACGCTCGCCGGGAATCTGCGCGGTCAGGTCACTGGCCCGGACGCCGGTGGTCCAGATCACGGTGCTGGCCTCGATGCGCTGGCCGTCCGACAAGGTCACGCCCTCGGCATCCACAGCCTCCACCGACGACTTCAAGCGCCACTGCACACCCAACTCGGCACTGGCCTCGGCGATCGAACCGGCGATTTCGTTGCCCATCGAAGCGCCAATGGCCTCGCCACGGTCAACGATGATCACGTTCACCTCGGCGTCCTCGCCCAGCACCGCACGCAGGCGGGCCGGCATTTCGGCCGCGGTCTCGATACCGGTGAAGCCGCCACCGGCGACCACCACGGTATTGCGCGCCGCCGAAGCCGGGCGTTGCGCCAGTGACTTCAGGTGCGTTTCCAGGCGCAGCGCTTCTTCGAGTTGATCGACATCGAACGCATGCTCGGCCACACCCGCCAGGTCCGGTCGGGCCAGGACGCTACCGGTGGCCAATACCAGCTTGTCGTAGTGACTGACCGCCGTATTGCCGTGGGCATCCCGGTACTCGACGCGCTTGCCGGCCACATCGATGCGCCGCGCGGCGCCCTGGATGAAACGCACACCCACCGCGTCGAACAACGCGCCCAGCGGCGCCACGGTGCGGGCGACATCCGTTTCATAGAAACGCGGGCGGATACGCAGTTCGGCCTGGGGTGCGAGGACACTCACGGCAACGTTCGTGCGGCCATGGATGTCCAGCAGGCGCGTGGCGCTCAGGGCGCTCCACAGTCCACCAAAGCCGGCACCGAGAATCAGGATGTGCTGTTGCATTGTTCTGCTCCGCTTGTAGAAGGGTTCGAATTCACAACTACGACTTTATTGGTCGTAGTTAATAAAAACAAGTCGCCACTCGTCGCCAGCCGCCAGGTTGCGCCATGGAAACCGCCCTGAAGCCACATAATCAGCGGCTATAGGCGCTCTGAAAAATTTTCGGGCAGACGGAAGGTGACCGCCGGCTTTGCTCGGCAGCCACAGAGGCTGGTAACATTTGCGACCAGTTCAGTCGGAGATAACGTGATGTCGCTTTACAGCGCGGGTGTCGAATACGGCATTCACTGCCTGATATTCCTGGTCGGTGACGGCGGCGAGAGCCGCGAGGCCAGCGTGCGTGATCTCGCCGAACTGCAAGGCGTGCCGCTGGACTACCTGGCGAAGATTTTCACCAAGCTGGCCAAGGGCAAGCTGGTGGCGGCCACCGAAGGCGTGCGCGGTGGTTTCCGCCTGGCCCGCCCCGCCGACGAAATCACCCTGCTGGACATCGTCAATGCGATCGACGGGCGCAAGCTGATCTTCGATTGCCGCGAGATCCGTGGCCGCTGCGCGCTGTTCGACGGCGAGCCGCCTGAGTGGGCGACCGAGGGGCCTTGCGCAGTTCATGCGGCGATGATCACCGCGCAGAAACGCATGGAAGAAGCGCTGGCCCAGCAGACCGTACTCGACCTTGCGCGCAAGGTCGGGCGCAAGGCCCCTGCCGGGTTCGGTGCGCAGGTCGGCGACTGGATGAGCGGGCGGCGGGAGAAAAAGGCGGCGCCGGAAGGCGGGCAGATTCCGCTGGTGGATGTATCACCATGAAGTAGTCGCGGCGCGTTCTCGCGAGCAAGCTCGCTCCTACAGAGCCGTCGCGAAGGCCTGCCAAGCAGGCCCCCCTCTCGAAACGTCATTTGTCATACGACAACATCACCCCGTTTAAAATCGCCTAAAGCCTTATCCTGCCTAGCTTTAACCGCTAAAACCCCCTCACTTCCCCGTCACTCCCCGACAAAAATTCCTCATTCCGCCCTAGTCATCGGACAAGTTGTACGATAACGTAAGACAACTGTTCAGCCACACAACCACTCACCCGACCCAAGGTTTTCAAACAATGACTCCACAAGAACTGAAATCCATCCTGTCCCACGGACTGCTGTCTTTCCCGGTTACCGACTTCGACGCCCAGGGCGACTTCCACCGCGCCGGCTACATCAAGCGTCTGGAATGGCTGGCCCCGTACGGCGCCAGCGCGCTGTTCGCCGCGGGCGGCACCGGTGAGTTCTTCTCCCTGGCCGCCAGTGAATACAGCGAAGTGATCAAGACTGCGGTAGACACCTGCGCTGGCTCGGTGCCGATCCTCGCCGGTGTCGGCGGCTCGACCCGCCAGGCCATCGAATACGCACAGGAAGCCGAGCGCCTCGGCGCCAAGGGCCTGCTGCTGCTGCCGCACTACCTGACCGAAGCCAGCCAGGACGGCGTCGCCGACCACGTCGAAGCGGTGTGCAAGTCGGTGAACATCGGCGTGGTGGTCTACAACCGCAACGTCTGCCGCCTCAACGCCAGCCACCTGGAACGCCTGGCCGAACGCTGCCCGAACCTGATCGGCTACAAGGATGGCCTGGGCGATATCGAGCTGATGGTGTCGATCCGTCGCCGCCTGGGCGATCGTTTCAGCTACCTCGGCGGCCTGCCGACCGCTGAAGTCTATGCCGCGGCCTACAAAGCCCTGGGCGTGCCGGTGTATTCCTCGGCGGTGTTCAACTTTGTGCCGAAGACGGCGATGGACTTCTACCACGCCGTCGCCCGTGACGATCACGCCGCCGTCGGCAAGCTGATCGACGACTTCTTCCTGCCGTACCTGGACATCCGTAACCGCAAGTCCGGCTACGCGGTGAGCATCGTCAAGGCCGGCGCGCGCATCGCCGGCTACGACGCAGGCCCGGTGCGCACGCCACTGACCGACCTGACCGGCGAAGAGTACGAAATGCTCGCCGCGCTGATGCACAAGCAAGGCGCTCAGTAAGGGTTTGCCGCCCGGCCGCGCCTGCGTGCGCGAGCTGGCGGCACAGGCATTGTCCGCGGGCTGCCGCGCGTCACGTCAGGACGCGCCGCGGCCCGAACCCGCCGGCTGACAATAACGACAAGGGCCAACCCATGCAGTTGATCGAACATTCCGACTCACCGCGCTATGTCCGCCTGCACGCCGACGACAATGTCGTGGTGGTGGTCAACGACCAGGGCCTCGCGACCGGCAGCCGTTTCAGCGACGGCCTGACCCTGGTGGAGAACGTGCCGCAAAGCCACAAGGTCGCGCTCACCGATATCCCCCGCGGCGAGGCGGTCCGGCGCTACGGCCAGGTCATCGGCTACGCACTGGAAGATCTGCGCCGTGGCAGTTGGGTGCGGGAAACCCAGTTGTCCATGCCCGAGGCACCGCCGCTGGACAGCCTGCCGATGGCCGACGCCACGCCCGCGCCGCTGCCGCCCCTCGACGGCTACAGCTTCGAGGGCTACCGCAACGCCGACGGCACCGTGGGCACGCGCAATATCCTCGGCATCACCACCACCGTGCAGTGCGTGGCCGGGGTGCTGGAGCACGCGGTGGCGCGCATTCGCGCCGAGCTGCTGCCGCGCTATCCGAATGTCGACGACGTGGTCGCCCTGACCCACAGCTATGGCTGCGGCGTGGCGATCAACGCCCGCGATGCCTATATCCCGATCCGCACCGTGCGCAACCTGGCGCGCAACCCCAACCTCGGCGGCGAAGCACTGGTCATCAGCCTCGGCTGTGAAAAGCTCCAGGCCGATCAGGTGATGCACGAGAACGACGCCTCGGTGGACCTGCGCGAACCCTGGCTATATCGCCTGCAGGACGCGCAACTGGGCTTCGGCGAGATGATCGAGCAGATCATGGCCCTGGCCGAAACCCGCCTGAAAAAACTCGACCGGCGTCGTCGCGAAACCGTCCCCGCCAGCGAGCTGATCCTCGGCATGCAGTGCGGTGGCAGCGATGCCTTTTCCGGCATCACCGCCAACCCGGTGCTGGGCTTCGCCAGCGACCTGCTGATCCGCGCCGGCGCCACGGTGATGTTCTCGGAAGTGACCGAGGTACGCGACGCGATCTACATGCTCACCTCCCGCGCCAACAGCCCGGCAGTCGCCGAGGCACTGGTGCGGGAAATGGACTGGTACGACCACTACCTGCAACGCGGCGCCGCCGACCGCAGCGCCAACACCACGCCGGGCAACAAGAAAGGCGGGCTGTCGAATATCGTCGAGAAGTCCCTGGGCTCCATCGTCAAATCCGGCAGCAGCGCCATCAGCGGTGTGATCGGGCCCGGCGAGCGGGTCACGGGCAAGGGCCTGGTGTTCTGCGCCACGCCGGCCAGCGACTTCATCTGCGGCACCCTGCAACTGGCCGCCGGCATGAACCTGCACGTGTTCACCACCGGCCGCGGCACGCCCTATGGCCTGGCCATGGCGCCGGTGGTGAAAGTCTCCACCCGCAGCGAACTGGCGCAGCGCTGGCCGGACCTGATCGACCTCGACGCCGGGCGTATCGCCAGTGGCCAGGCGAGCATCGAGTCGCTGGGCTGGGAACTGTTCCGCTACTACCTCGATGTCGCCAGCGGCCACCAGCGCACCTGGGCCGAGCAACACCGCTTGCACAACCACATCACCCTGTTCAACCCGGCACCGGTCACCTGAATCGGTGCCTGTCCTCATCCTTCCTGGAGATCCATGATGCCCAGCGTTCTCGGTCACAACTTCATCGGCGGCAGCCGCAGCGCCGCCGGCAACGTCACCTTGCACAGCGTCGATGCGACGACGGGCGAAACCCTGCCCTACAGCTTCCACCAGGCGACTCAGGCGGAAGTGGATGCCGCGGTCGAAGCCGCTGAATCGGCCTTCGCCGAATTCCGCCAGTTGAGCCCGGAGCGGCGTGCGCTGTTTCTCGACGCGATTGCCGAAGAGCTGGACCAGTTGGGTGACGATTTCGTCGCCCTGGTCTGCCGCGAAACCGCCCTCCCCGCCGGCCGCATCCAAGGCGAACGCGGCCGCACCAGCGGGCAGATGCGTCTGTTCGCCCAGGTGCTGCGCCGCGGCGATTTCCTCGGTGCGCGCATCGACCTGCCGCTGCCGCAACGCACGCCGCTGCCGCGTGTGGATATTCGCCAGATGCGCATCGGCGTCGGCCCGGTGGCGGTGTTCGGCGCGAGCAACTTCCCGCTGGCCTTCTCCACCGCCGGTGGCGATACCGCCGCCGCCCTCGCCGCCGGTTGCCCGGTGGTGTTCAAGGCGCACAGCGGCCACATGGCCACCGCCGACCTGGTGGGCTGCGCCATCGTCCGCGCCGCCGAGCGCAGCGGCATGCCCAAAGGCGTGTTCAACATGATTTTCGGTGCTGGCGTGGGCGAGCAACTGGTGCGTCATCCGGGCATCCAGGCGGTGGGTTTCACCGGCTCGCTCTCGGGCGGCAACGCCCTGTGCAAGATGGCCGCCGAGCGCCCGCAACCGATCCCGGTGTTCGCCGAGATGAGCAGCATCAACCCGGTGATCGTCCTGCCCGAAGCGCTGGCGGTGCGCGGCGAAACCATCGCCCGCGAATTGAGCGCGTCGGTGGTGCTGGGCGGCGGCCAGTTCTGCACAAACCCGGGACTGGTGATCGGTGTCAGCTCGCTGGCGTTCAGCGCCTTCGTCGAGCAGTTGCAGGAACAGATGGCCGCCCAAGGGCCGCAGACCCTGCTCAATGCCGGCGGCCTGCGCAGCTACGCCAAGGGTTTGGAGCACCTGCACGGGCACCCGCGCGTCACCCACCTGGCGGGCCAACCGCAGACCGGCAACCAGGCCCGTCCGCAATTGTTCAAGGCGGACGTGTCGCTGTTGCTCGAAGGCGATGAGTTGCTGCAGGAAGAAGTGTTCGGCCCGACCACGATTGTCGTCGAGGCGGCGGATGATGCGCAGTTGATCGAGGCGTTGCGTGGGTTGCGTGGACAGTTGACCGCGACGCTGATCGGCGAGCCGGAGGACCTGCAGGCGCATCAGCACCTGGTGCCGCTGCTGGAGCAGAAGGTTGGGCGGATTCTGGTGAACGGTTATCCGACCGGGGTCGAAGTGTGCGATGCCATGGTGCATGGCGGGCCTTATCCGGCGACGTCGGACGCCCGCGGTACTTCGGTGGGGACATTGGCCATCGACCGTTTCTTGCGTCCGGTGTGCTACCAGAATTATCCACAGGCCCTGCTGCCGGCGGCGCTGCGGGACAGCAATCCGCTGGGGATTCGGCGGTTGGTGAATGGGGAGTGGTCTGAGGGGGGGATTGGCTGAAGCTCAGGCTTTAGCTTTTTTCAAAATCGAAGATGGCATCGATCCTGTGGGAGTTGGCTTGCCAGCGATGAAGACAAGCCAGTCAAACGCGCTGTAGCTACCGGCCTGATCGCCGGCAAGACCGGCTCCCACAAGGTTCGCGGTGCGCAGCCCTTGTGGGTCACCGATTTGCTGTTGAGCTTCATACTCGCCAGTTCAGATGCCACAACCCGAAATGCAGCTTGGGACCGACTCAGGCCCCCTGCGCTTCCGCCTCTTCATGCGCCCGCCGCAACCGCTCGCGGCTGTTGGTCAAGTGCAAGCGCATCGCCGCCCGCGCGCCTTCCGCATCCTGCCGGGCGATCGCTTCGTAGATCGCCTCGTGCTCATGACTCAATCGACTCAGGTAATGCGACTGCTCGTCATGGGCCAGCCGCGCCGAGTTCAGCCGCGTGCGCGGGATGATGCGGGTGCCCAGGTGGGTGAGGATGTCGGTGAAGTAGCGGTTGCCGGTGGCCTGGGCAATCTGCAGGTGGAACTGG
Source organism: Pseudomonas sp. 20P_3.2_Bac5 (assembly GCF_025466035.1). Classification (NCBI taxonomy): domain Bacteria; kingdom Pseudomonadati; phylum Pseudomonadota; class Gammaproteobacteria; order Pseudomonadales; family Pseudomonadaceae; genus Pseudomonas; species Pseudomonas sp. 20P_3.2_Bac5. Next base: position 22,987 of record NZ_JANLOA010000098.1, read on the forward strand.
AAGTCCGCCCCCACCGCGTCGCTGGACTGCGCCACGCTGGCGGCGATCGCATCTAGGGCCTCGCGCATGCCGCGCAATTGCTCATCGCTGCGCCGGCCCGCGGCCAGGCCGGCGGATTCGGTTTCCAGGCTGATCCGCAGTTCCAGTACCGACAACACTTCACGCAGGGTGACGATGGTCGCCGGGTCGATGCGAAAGCCGCTCGGGCTCGGTGTGTCGAGAACGAAGGTGCCGATGCCATGCCGGGTTTCCACCTGGCCGGCCGCTTGCAGGCGGGAGATGGCCTCGCGCACCACGGTGCGGCTGATGCCCTGCTCCTCCATGATTTCCGATTCGGTGGGCAGCTTGTCGCCGCGTTTGAGCTGGCCCTGGCGAATCCGCTCGGTGAGCACCAGCACCAGTTCCTCGGCCAGATTGCGACGCTTGCGCGCGCGAGGAGGTGTTTGCATAGGGAAGTGTGATCTCGAAAAATCCATGAGGCGCATCATAGCCCATGAGGTTGTACGATAACAGGCATTATACCGGCCAGACTCTGTGCCATAAGGTCGCACAAGGTGTGACAACTACGGGCGACGCTGACGAAAAACGGCCGTGCGAGGTCAATCGCACGGCCTGTACTTGAGACTGTTGACGCTCAGCGCGGTTCAGGCGCCGGCTCGACCTGGCTGAATTCCAGCCCTTCGGCCTTGCCCAGTTGCCAAGGGTTGCCACTGCCATGACCGATGAAGCTCACGCTGTCGAAACGCGAGTCCTTGAGGCCGTCGATCTTCGCCACCGCGGGGCCACTGAAGCGCACGCGCTCGAAGCTCAGGCCCTTGTGCCAGGCGTTCAAGTTGCCGTCACCCTTGACCTCGATCGCCGCGGCGCCGGCGTTTTCCACCGTCACATCGCTGATCCGCACGTCGCGGAATTGCCCTGGCACCGTCGAGCGACGGTAGTCGAGCTTGGCGTTGGGGTCGTTGTAGTCGAGGGTGAAGATAAAGCCCTGCTTGACGCTGTTGCGGATCGCCGAGTCGCGGAACACCACGTTGCGCGCGCCGCCGCCCATGAAGTTGGTGCTCTTCATGCGTAAGCCGACATCGGTGCCGTCGGAGACGTTGTCCTCGGCGAGGATGTTCTGGATCCAGGCGCCGGTATGGCTGCCGGCGACCACCATGCCGTGACCGCGACGGAAGTAGTTGTTGAAGATCCACGCATCTTCCTGAGGCTTCTGCTTCACCGCGTCGGCGCCGGTGCCGGCGGCGAAGTTCACGCAGTCGTCGCCGGTGTCGAAGAAGTTGTTGAAGACCATGGCACCGCGGCTGTTGGCGAACTCGATGCCGTCGCCGTTGTTGGCGTCGTAGGTCAGGTGGCGGGTGTTGGCCAGCACCACGTTCTCGGTTTCCAGGTTCATGATGCCGTGGAACGCCGGGTTGCGAACGGTGAAGCCGCCGTAGAAAACGTTCTTCACATTGCGCAGGGTGATCAGCGACGAGCGCATCTGTCCGTAGGCGTCCTTGACCGGCATGCCGCGGGCCACCGCCTGTTCCACCTGGGTCTTGGCGAGGATGCCGTCGGTCATGTAGCGGGTGTTGTCGCTGGCCTGGTAGTTGGGCAGCGCCTGCCCGCGTTGGTCGAGGGTGTCGGCCTGGCGTTTCCAGCCGTTGCCGTCGAGGGTGCCCTTGCCGGTGATGCGGATGTTCTCGAATGCCTGGTGCTGGTTCGGGTCGCGGGGCAAGGCGTTGAGCAAGGACGCCGGGCGCACGGTGCTGGAATACGGGTACTGGATGTAGCCGGCCAGCGGATAGTCTTCGGCCCGCTCGGAGCCGAGCAAGGTCGCGCCTTCGGCCAGCTCCAGGGTCATGTTGCTCTTCAGGTACAGCGCGCCGCTTTTGTAGGTGCCGGCCGGCAGCAGCACCTTGCAGCCCGTGGTGCAGGCGTCGATGGCGCGTTGCAGGGCCTGGGTGTCGACGCTCTGGCCATCGCCCTTGGCGCCGTAGCGGCGCACATCGAAGACCGCGGGCAGCGGCGTGGTGCGTTGCACCAGCACCGGGCTGTCCGCCGACTCCTTACCGTCGCTGCCCACGGCACGCACGGTGAAGCGGTATTCGCTGTCCGCGGTCAGGTCATCGGCGGTGAAGCTGTGGATACCGATGCGGTGATGGAAGCCCGCGGTGTCCTGCTCGTAGAAGCGGTCGATGTACGGCTTGGCGGGCGACACCCGGTCGTTGTTGGCGTTGGCGCTGCCGAGCAGCTTGCCGTTGGCGTAGACGTGGTAGTCGACGATGTCGCGGTACTCCGCCGGCTTCTCCCAGACCAGGATGATCTGGCGCTCGTCGTAGGCCAGGGTCGGCACCTGGACCTTGCCCGGCGGTTGCAGGGCCCAGGCCGGCAGGCTCGCGGCAACGGCGACGAGGGCGGCGAGGGAGCGTTTCAGTGCGTGATGTCGTGGCATGTTCTTGTCCTTGTAATTGCCAGGGCGTGACGCGCCGGTTCAGGCCGGCGCGCGTTGCTGTTCGAGATACTGGCGCCGGTTGACGAAGGTCTCGCGGCGCATTTCCTGTACATCCACCGACAGCGCCGCCACGTCCGGCAGCAGCGCCACCAGCACACCGACGCAGGCCGAAGCCAGGGCGCGGCGCTGCTGCTCGTCACGCCCGCTGAGCAGGTACAGGGTGACGTGAACGAACTCCTCGCGACTCTCGCCACAGCGGTAATGCGCGTGGGCGTTGAGCCGCAGCTTGATATCGCCGGGGGCGAACAGCCCATCGGCGTCCACGGCGTCGTGCAAGGCGTCCAGCAGGCGCTGTTCGCCGACCCGCAGGGCCACGCCCCGCGAGCAATCGATCTGACAATGAGGCATGGCGTTTCCTTGAAAGGCGCGGGCTCAGCCGGCCAGCGCGGGGGCGGTGTCCTGACTGAAATCGCGGCTGGCCTGGACCAGCATGCGGGTGTACTCGTGGCTGGCGAGGTCCTGGCTAAGGGCCTGGCTGTCGAGGCGTTCGACGATACGTCCCTGCTGCATCACCGCGACCTTGTCGCACAGGTGGCTGACCACGCCGAGGTCGTGAGTGACCATCAGGTAGGTGAGCTTCTCGCGCTGGCGCAGGTCGGCCAGCAGGTTGAGGATCTCCGCCTGCACCGAGACGTCCAGCGCCGAGGTCGGCTCGTCCAGCAGCAGCACGCGGGGTTCGAGGATCAGCGCCCGGGCGATGGCGACGCGCTGGCGCTGGCCGCCGGAAAGCTGGTGCGGGTAGCGGTAGCGGAAGCTGTCGTTGAGGCCGACCTTGAGCAGGATGTCGTTGATCCGGTCGTCACGGTCGCCGATGCCGTGGATCACCAACGGCTCGCGCAGCGCCGAGTCGATGGTGTGGCGCGGGTGCAGCGAACCGTAGGGGTCCTGGAAGACCATCTGCACCAGCCGGTAATGCTCCTTGGGAATCTTGTGCTGCAAGGCCACGCCGGCGATGCTCAGCTCGCCGCTCCAGTGCCGGTATTGCCCGGCCAGGCAGCGCAGGACGGTGGTCTTGCCCGAGCCGGACTCGCCCACCAGGCCGAAGGATTCGCCGTCGGCGACGCTCAGTTCAACGTCGTGCAGCACCTGGTTGAGGCTCGGGCCGCTGCCGAAGCTCAGGTTCAGCGCGTGTGCTTGGATCATGGACATGACGGGTTCCTCAGCAGGTCAGCCAGCGGGGGTCGCGTTGCAGCACGGGCAGCCGCTCGCGGCGGTTGTCCATGCTCGGCAGCGCCGCCAGCAGGCCACGGGTATAGGGGTGTTCGGCGCGGTGCAGGTCACAGGCGGCCAGGGACTCCACTACCCGCCCGGCATACATCACCAGCACCCGGTCGCAGTAGTTGCGCACCAGGTTGAGGTCGTGGCTGACGAAGATCAGCCCCAGTTCCTGCTGCTCCACCAGCTCTTCCAGCACGCTGAGCACCTGCTGGCGCACGGAGACGTCGAGGGCCGAGGTCGGCTCGTCGGCGATCAGCACTTCGGGCCGGGTGATGACCATCATGGCGATCATGATGCGCTGGCCCATGCCGCCGGAGACTTCGTGCGGGTACAGGTTGTAGACCCGCTTGGGGTCGCGGATATGGACCTTTTCGAGCATTTCCATGACCCGTTCGCGGGCTTCCGCGCGGCTGGCCTTGTGGTGCGCGAGGTAGGCTTCGGCGATCTGCTCGCCGACTTTCACCACCGGGTTCAGCGAGTATTTCGGGTCCTGCATGATCATCGACATGCGCTGTCCGCGGACTTGCTGCATGGCTTTTTCGCTGGCCGAGAGCAGGTCCAGGTCGCCGAACTGCAAGGTCTTCGCGGTGATCTTCGCGCTGGCCGGATGCAGCTTCAGCAGGCTGCGCCCGACTGTCGATTTGCCCGAGCCGGACTCACCGACGATGGCCAGCTTTTCCCGCCCCAGGGTGAACGACACATCGCGCACCGCGTGGGTTTCTTTCTTGCCGTTGACGAAGCGGACATTGAGCCCGTCCACCTTGAGTTTGATATCAGACATAGCGGCCTCCGGTTACTCGCTGCGCGGATCGAGAATGTCCCGCAGGCCGTCGCCCAGCAGGTTGAACGCCAGGCTGACGAGCATGATCGCCGCGCCCGGTACTGCCACCAGCCACCAGCACTCGAGCATGTAGCGCCGGCCGGTGGAAATCATCGCGCCCCACTCCGGCAACGGCGCCTGCGCACCCAGGCCGAGGAAGCCGAGGGCGGCGGCGGTGAGGATGATCCCGGCCATGTTCATGGTCAGGCGGATAATCACCGAGGACAGGCACATCGGCACGATATGCTTGAGGATGATGCGGCTGGCCGAGGCGCCTTGCAGTTGCACCGCGACGACGAAGTCGGCCTTGCGCAGCGACAGGGTTTCCGCCCGCGCCAGGCGGGCGATCGGCGGCCACGAGGTCAGCGCGATGGCGACCACCGCATGCTCCAGGCCAGGGCCGAGGGCGGCGATGAAGGCCAGGGCGAGCACCAGGCTGGGGAAGGAAATGAAGATGTCGGTGAGGCGCATGAACACCGTGTCCACCACGCCGCCGAAGTAGCCGGAGACGGTGCCGATGAACAGGCCGATCGGGCCGACGATCACCGTCACCAGACCGATGATGTACAGGGTGATGCGCGAGCCGTAGACCAGCCGGCTGAAGATGTCGCGGCCGTATTCGTCGGTGCCGAACCAGTGCTCCGCACTCGGTGCTTTGAGGGCGTTGGCGAGGTTCTGCACCACCGGGTCGTGGGTGGCGATCAGCGGCGCGAACAACGCCACTACCACCAGCAACAGCGCGACCATCAGGCCGATCAGGGTCATGGGGTTGCGCAGCAGATGGCGCAGCACCCGCAGGCTGCTCTTGTAGAAGGCATCGAGGCTCGAGCCGGGGCTGTCCGGCTGCGCTTTGACGCGGGTTTCGGAAGAAGACATGTTGGCAATCATCGGCATGTTCTCGATTGAAAAAACGGACGCGCGATCAGCGCTGCTTGTAGACGCCCAGGTAACGGGTCGCTTCGGCGTCATCGCCGCTGAAACCCTTGATCTCGGCGCTGCTGACCACGGTGTCGGTCATCTGCGAAATCATCATGATCGGCCCCACCTGCTGGTCGTACAGCGACTGCGCCTGGTGATACAGCGCGACGCGCTTGCCGCTGTCGCGTTCGACGCCGGCCTGGTCGATCAGGGTGTTGAGTTGCGGGCTGAAGAACGAGGCGCGCCAGCCCTGGAAGTTGGGCAGGCCGGCGTCGTCGCTGTTGTTCGGGTTGTAGGCGAAGGTGCGCAGGCTGAAGTACGGGTGCGGGTAACGCTCGGCGCCGCGGGCGACGATGATGTCGAAGTTGCGCGCACGCATGGCGCCGTACACCTGGTTGCCGGTGCCGCTGACGATGCTGGCCTTGATCCCGCCTTCGGCGAGGGTCGCCTGCAGGCGCGCGGCGATGTCGGTGAACGGCGGCTCGGACAGGGTGCGGATGGTGGTGCTGAAACCCTGCGGGTAACCGGCTTCGGCGAGCAGTGTCTTGGCCTTGGCCACGTTCATCGCGTAGCCCGGGTCCGGCAGGCGCGCGGCCAGGCCCAGTTGCATCGGTTGCTGGTTGAGCTTGCCGTAGTACGGCATCACCTGGCGGTCGAGGCCCTGGTAGTCGATCAGGTTGCGCACCGCTTCGCGCACTTTCGGGTCGGCGAATTGCGGCTGTTTCATGCTCAGCGCGACGTAGTACATGGTGCCGCGTTGCAGCGACTGCACTTGCAGGGTGTCGCGGCCGTCGATGGCCTTGATGTCCGGCGCGGCCATGCCGTAGGCCAGGTCGAGGTCGCCGCGTTCGAGCATCAGGCGCAGCGATTGCGATTCGGTCATGTGCCGCACCACCACGCGCTTGAGCTTGGCCGGGCCGCCCCAGTAGCCGTCGAAGCGGGTCATCAGCAGCGAGTCGTTGGCGTTCCAGCGGGTCAGGGTGAACGGGCCGCTGCCGGCCTCGTTGGTCACCAGCCAGTTGGCGCCGAGGTCGCCGTTTTTCTCGTGCTTGAGCGCGGTCTGGCGATCCACCACCACGGCGCTCGGCGAGGTCGCCAGCGAGTCGATCAGCAGCAGCGGATCGGTGGGCTGCGGCAGGTCGATGACCAGGGTATGGGCATCGCTGGCGCGGATCAGCGACTGGATGTTGTCGACGCTGTAGCCGTAGGCCTTCCAGGTGGTGGCCAGACCGTAGTTGAGCTTCATCACCCGGTACAACGACCAGGCCACGTCGTCGGCGGTCAGCGGATTGCCGGAGTGGAACCTGACGTCGTCGCGCAAGGTGAAGGTGATCTGCTTGCCGTCTTCGCTGACGCTCCAGCTTTTCGCCAGTTGCGGCAGGTGCTGTTCGGGGTTGCCGTTGTCGCGCTTGACCAGGGTGTCGTAGAGGTTGGCATTGACCCCGGAAGCGTCCAGGCCGGGGGCGTTGGCCGGGTCGATGGAGAACAGGTTGACCAGGCTCATGCCGACGATCAGTTGGTCGGCCGGGGTCTTGGCCTGCGCGGCGGTGACTGGCGCCAGGGCAAGGATGGCGCCGAACAGGCTGAGGCGCAGTGCGGTGGTGATCGGGTTCATGTGGGCGTCCTTTTTCTTGTAGTTGTTGACAGGGCTGCGGGTATTCACCGGGTCCGTGGGTCGAAGACCTTGTACAGCCCGTCGCTGATCAGGTTCAGGGCGACGAAGATCAGGCCGATGATCAGCACGCACCCCATCACCGCGTTCATGTCACCGAGCATCAGGCTGCTGGTCAGGTACTGGCCGAAGCCGGGCCAGGCGAACACCGTCTCGATCAGCACCGCGCCTTCCAGCAGCGAGCCGTAGGCCAGTGCCACGACCGTCAGCAGTTGCACGAGGATGTTGCGAAACGCGTGGTTCCACACCACCTGGCGGCGCGACAGGCCCTTGACCCGGGCGGTGATGATGTATTCCTGCGAGAGCTGTTCGAGCATGAAGCTGCGGGTCATGCGGCTGATGTAGGCCACCGAGTTCAGGCCGAGGATCAGCGCCGGCAGGACGATGTGCCGCAGCGCGCTGCTGAAGGCTTCCCAGTCGCCGGCCAGGGCGCTGTCGATCAACAACAAGCCGGTGGTTTCCGGGACCAGGCCGTCGTAGGCGAGGTCGATGCGCCCTGCCCCGCCGGCCCAGCCGAGCATGGCGTAGAACACCAGCAGGCCCATCATGCCGAGCCAGAAGATCGGCGTTGAGTAACCGAACAAGGTGATCATCCGCGCCACATGGTCGCCCCAGCGACCCTGGTTGCTGGCGGCGAAAACACCCAGCGGCAGGCCGATCACCACACCGAAGAGAATCGCCAGGGTGGCCAGTTCGATGGTCGCCGGGAACACCCGGCGGATGTCGTCCAGCACCGGGTGGCCGGTCAGCAGCGCGTTGCCGAAATCGCCGTGCAGCAGGTCATTGAGGTACAGGCCGAACTGGGTCCAGATCGGCTTGTCCAGGCCCATTGCGCGGTACACCTGTTCGTAGGTGGAGCTGTCGGCGTCCGGGCCGACGACCGCCAGCACGGGGTCCAGCGGCATTACCCGGCCAATGAAGAAAGTCATGGCCAGCAGGCCCAGCAAAGTCACGAGGACCGTACTGGCCCGGCGGGCGGTGCCGGACACGCGGGTGCCCAGCACGGAGGCAGTCGAAACGAACATAACGGGCTCCAGAAGAGTGATCGCTCAGGCGCTGGCGCGGGCCTCGCGGCCCGGCCGGCTCAGCGCGCCTTGTAGACGTCTTTGTATCGGGTGGTGGCAGCGGTATGACCCTGGTAGTTCTGCACGTCGTGGTACAGGACTACCGTGTCGGTCATCTGCGACACCGGCAGGATCGCGCCGACCTGCTCGTCCAGGCGCTGCTGGATCTGCTGGTACTGGGCCAGTTGCTTGGCGTGGTCCGGCTCGACTTCGGCGGTCTCGATCAGGCTGTTCAGCTCGGGGCTGAAGAACGAGGTGCGCCAGCCCTGGAAGTTGCTCAGGCGGGCTTCGTCGCGGTTGTCCGGGTTGTACACCAGGGTGCGCAGGCTCGAATGCGGATGACGCTCGGCCCCGCCGCCACCACGCCCGACGAGGATGTCGAAGCTGCGTTCACGCATGGCGCCGTAGATCTGGTTGCCGGTGCCGGTGATGATGCTGGCCTGAATGCCGGCCTGGGCGAGGGTCGCCTGCAGGCTGGAAGCGATGTTGATGAAGGGCGGCTCGGTGAGCACGCGGATGGTGGTCTTGAAGCCGTTGGGGTAGCCGGCCTCGGTGAGCAGTTTCTTCGCCTCGGCGACGTTCAGGGTGTAGCCCGGATCGTCCAGGCGCGCTTCCAGACCGAGCGGCAACGGACGCTGGTTGAGCTGGCCGTAGTGCGGCATGACGGTCTGGTTGATGCCTTGATAGTCGATCAGCGAACGCACGGCCTTGCGCACCCGGGCGTCTTCGAACGGCTTGGATTTCACGCTCAGCGCGACGTAGTAGAGGGTGCCGCGCTGTACGGTCTGGGCGCGGACCTTGTCGTCATGGGACAGCGCTTCGATGTCTGGCGCGGCCATGCCTTTGGCCAGGTCGAGGTCACCACGGGCGACCATCAGGCGCAGCGACTGCGACTCGGTCATGTTGCGCATGACGATGCGCTTGAGCTTGGCCGGGCCATCCCAGTAACCGTCGAAACGGGTCATCAGGATCACGTCGTTGGCGCGCCAGTCATTGAGGATGAACGGGCCGCTGCCGGCGGCGTGGGTGGTCAGCCAGGCGGCGCCCAGGTCGCCGTTCTTCTCGTGCTTGAGCACGGCCTGGCGATCGAGGATGAAAGCACTCGGCGAGGTGGCGAGGGTGTTGAGCACCAGTTGCGGGTCGGTGGGCCGCTGCAACTCGACGACGAAGGTATTCGGACCATCCGCGCGCAGGCTGCGCTCGGCGTTCTCGGCGCTGAAGCCGTAGGCTTTCCAGGTCGAGGCCAGGGCCAGGTTGAGCTTGAGCACACGCTGCAGCGACCAGGCAACATCGTCGGCGCTCAGCGAATTGCCGGACTGGAACTTGACCCCGTCCCGCAGCTTGAAGGTAATCGTGCGGCGGTCATCGCTGACCTGCCAGCTTTCGGCGAGGGCCGGAACCAGTTGATCGGGTTGTTTGACGTCCTGCACCAGCAGCATGTCGTAGAGGTTGGCGTTGACCTCCGAGACATCCAGCCCGGTGGCGGCGGCCGGGTCGAGGGACAGCAGGTTGATCATGCTCATGCCGACGATCAGTTGGTCGGCGGGGGTTTTCGCGTGGACGGTGGTGAGCGGCGCCAGCGTCAACGACGCAGCGAACAGCCCGGCAAACAGGAGTGGAAATCGACGCATGTGAGAAGACCTTTGTTGTAGTTATTCGCATCTCGAACGGCACGGCATCGAGGCCGTACCGCGGGCACAGGTCAGTACTGCTGCAGGGTGTGGGTCTCGATGTAGTCGAAGTTGATGTCCTCGCCCAGGCCAGGCAGGTCGGACAGGTGGACGAAGCCGTCGCTGTCCATCGGGTCGACCAGGCGATTGAGGTAGGCCGGCACCTCGTCGTAGTCGAGGAACGGGTGCAGCAGGCCGCGCTCGTACCAGGTGCAGTTCTTGATCGCGCCGACCACCGCGAGGTTGGCCGCGCCGTTGCCGTGGACTTCGCAATCCATGCCGAAGGACTCGGCCAGGTGCGCCACTTTCAGGCAGGCGCCGATGCCGCCGACCCCGGCGACGCCGGCACGGAGGATGTCGCAGACGTCGTTCTTCACCCAACTGGCGCGGCTCATGTATTTGCCGGCGAGGGTTTCCGGGCCGAGCACCGGGATGTCCAGGTTGGCCGCAAGCCAGGCATAGGACTCGGCGGACTCTTCCATCATCGGTTCTTCGAACCAGGCGAAGTTGAGCTTCTCCAGCTCGCGACCGATGTACAGCGCGTCGGTGCGGTTGTACCAGTGGTAGCCGTCGAGCATCAGCGCGATGTCCGGGCCGACCGCTTCACGCACGGCGGCGCAGGCCTTGACGTCGATGCGCGGGCTTGGCGCGAAGGACACCGGCGGCATCCAGGTGTGCAGTTTGATCGCCTTGTAGCCGCGTTTGACCAGGGTTTCGGCGAAGCGGCCGTAGTCGTCCGGGGTCGCCAGGCCGCCTTCGAGTTCGTCACCGCACATGGTCGAACCGTAGGCCGGGACCTTGTCACGGAAACCACCGGCCAGCTTGTGCACCGGGATATTCAGCTTGCGCCCGGCCCAGTCCCACAGCGCCTGCTCCACCAACGCCAGGGAACGGTCGGTCAACTGACTGGCGCTGCCGCGCTGCCAGTGGGCCAGGTCTTGCCAGAGGCGTTCGCGGTCGAAGGCGTTCTGCCCGACCAGCACTTTGCGCACGAAACCATCAAGCAGATAAGGACGCAGCAACTCGGGAGGGCCAAAGGCGTAGCCCTCGGTGCCGTCTTCGGTACGGATGCGCAGCAGGGCCATGCGGGCCTGGGTGACGTCACCTGGGTGAGCATGCCCGGCGCTGTCTACCGAGCGGCGGGTCGGGTAGGAAAAAACCTGCACATTGACTGATGTAATTCTCATGGACGTCGTATGCCTTTCTTCTTGGAATTGTGTCTGGAGTAACGTTGTGAGGCCGATCATACGTCATCGTATAACAATTGCAACCCCTCAATGTCGTCCCCTTTTCGCCTCCTTTTAACCTGCTGATTCCCCTTCAAAACCTGGCCGAAACAGCATTTTTGTGACTGTAAAGAAAGTAAATTCCTTTATGTTTCAATAACATGAAAAAAACATACGACCTTGGTGCTGGCGACCATAGACAGTCGTCGCTGTTGTACGATAACGTATATTCCAACAACCACTGAGGACCCCGCGCCGTTTAACACCCGAACTGCCAGACATCGCCCCTACCCAACAAAAACAAAAAAGTAGATCGCATGAAAACCACTCACAGCTTGTTTATTGCGTTGACCACCCTCGCCCTGTCGATCAACGCCTACGCCGACTCCGCCAGCATCAACTACCGCCACCAGTACACCGACGACGACCGCCAGCACGCCGATCGGGTCAAGCTCGGCTATCGCATGGACAGCGGCCTGGGTTTCGAAGCCGAGATCAAGTACCGCACCGCCGGCGACCGCAAAGATGTTGCCTACGACAACATCATCAACAACGGCCACGAGTTGACCGTCAGCTACAACTACAAGCTCAGCCCCAAGTCCACGCTGACCCCTGCCTTTCAGATGGACAGTTCCAAGGACAGCACCACCTACAAGTTCGGCCTGAAGTACAACTACAAGATCGACGATCAGTGGTACGTCGCCGCCCGCTACCGCTATGACGCCAAGCGCCTGGATCGCGACCAGATCAACGAGGACGTGGACGACCGCGGCAAGAACAACCAGAACACCAACCGTTTCGAAGGCTGGCTGGGCTACACGCCGACCGGCAGCAAACTGGCCTACGAGTACCAGTACATTCACTTCCTGACGGACTACATCCGCTACGACGACAAGAAGAGCGACTACGAGCAGAACCTGATCATCAAGTACAAGCTGACCAAGCAATGGCAGCCGTTCATGGAAATCGGTGATATCAAGGTCAACTCCACCACCGATGATCGCCAGGCCCGCTGGCGCCTGGGCATCCAGTACAACTTCATGTAAGCCAAGGCCGCGCGAGCGGCCTCCCCCCTTCCCTGCCTTTCGAGGAATCCCATGACAGCGAGCAAACCCTTCAAGCGCATCCTCCTCACCGGCGCGGCCGGCGGCCTGGGCCAGGTGCTGCGGCAAAGCCTGCAAGCCCACGCCGAGGTCGTTCGTCTTTCCGATATCAGTGCCATGGCCGCGGCCGAAGGCAGCCATGAAGAAGTGCGTCCCTGCGACCTGGCCGACAAGGACGGCGTGCTGGCCCTGGTAGAAGGCGTCGATGCCATCGTGCACCTGGGCGGTGTGTCCGTGGAGCGGCCGTTCGAGGAGATTCTCGAGGCCAACATCCGCGGCACCTTCCACATCTATGAAGCCGCGCGCATCCACGGCATCCGCCGGGTGGTGTTCGCCAGCTCCAACCACGTCACCGGCTTCCACTCGCCGCAGGACCGCCTCGACGCCCGCTCCGAGCGCCGCCCGGACGGTTACTACGGCTTGTCCAAGTCCTATGGCGAAGACCTGGCGACTTTCTATTTCCATCGCTATGGCATCGAGACGGTCAGCCTGCGCATCGGCTCGTCGTTCCCTGAACCGCGCAACCTGCGCATGCTCAGCACCTGGCTGAGTTATTCGGACCTCGGGCATCTGGTGGAACGCGCGCTGCTCAGTGCGGACGTCGGCCACACCGTGGTCTATGGCGTATCCGCCAACCGCGACACCTGGTGGGACAACCGCTACGCCGCGCACCTGGACTTCGTGCCGAAGGACAGCTCCGAGCGCTTCCGCCCACAAATGGAAGCCCAGCCCAAACCCGCCGCCGACTCGCCGGAAGCCCGCTATCAGGGCGGCGCGTTTACCGCCGCCGGCCCGTTCGAGTGAGGGAGCATGACCATGACTGCTGAATTGATTGTCGATGCGCGCAACGGCGTGGGTGAAAGCCCGGTGTGGGTCGCCAGCGAGCAGGCGCTGTACTGGGTCGATATCCCCAGCGGCTGCCTGCAGCGCTGGCGCCTCGACGGCACGCTGGACAGTTGGCGGGGCGACGAGATGCTCGGCTGCGTCGCACCGCTCGCCAACGGCAGTTGGCTGGCGGCGCGGGAAAGCGGTCTGTTCCGCCTGCGCGCCGATGACCACGGTCGGCTGCTCGGCGAGTCGGTGGCCGAGGTCGACCACGCCCGCACCGGGATGCGCTTCAACGACGGGCGCTGCGACCGCCAAGGCCGCTTCTGGGCCGGCACCATGCAGATGAACATGGGCAGCGAAGCGGTGGGCAAACTCTACCGCTACACCACCCGCGACGGCCTGGTGCCGCAACTGGACGGTCTGCTGGTGCCCAACGGCCTGGCCTTCAGCCCCGACGGCAAGACCATGTACCTGTCCGACTCCCACGCCAGCGTGCAACTGATCTGGGCCTTCGATTACGACACCGACAGCGGCACCGCCCACAACCGTCGGGTCTTCGTCGACATGAACGCCCATCCCGGTCGCCCGGACGGCGCCGCGGTGGACGCCGACGGCTGCTACTGGACCTGCGCCAACGACGCCGGCCTGGTGCTGCGCTTCACCCCCGAGGGCAAGCTCGACCGCAGCCTGCCGCTGCCGGTGAAGAAACCGGCGATGTGCGCGTTCGGTGGCCCGGGCCTGGACACCCTGTTCGTCACCTCGATCCGGCCGCAAGGCGTGGACCTCAGCGACCAACCGCTGGCAGGCGGCCTGTTCGCCCTGAACGTCGGGGTGAAGGGCCTGGAAGAGCCGTCGTTCAATGGCTGAACCGGAACTGCTGGTATTGGAAGACCGGCTCACCCGCCTGCTGTTGGCGCCAGGGCTGGGCGGTAGCCTGGTGGACTGGCGCCGCCGCGCCGACAGCCAGCCGCTGCTGCGTCCGGGCAATTTGCAGGCACGGCCACTGACGGCGCGGCAGCAGGCCAGCTTCCCGTTGGTGCCCTGGTCCAACCGCATTGCCGGTGGTGGTTTCGAAGCGCCCGACGGCTGGTTCGAACTGCCGCCTAATACGCCCGACTCGCCGCTGGCGGTGCACGGCAGCGCCTGGCAACAGCCGTGGGAAATCCTCGCGCACAGCGCCGACACGGTGCTGCTGCGCCTGGAAAGCGCGACGCCCTTCGCCTACCGCGCCGAGCAGCGCATTCATCTGGCCGACGGCTGCCTGACTCTGGAACTGAAAGTCACCCACCTCGACCCGCGTCCGCTGTGGCATGGGCTCGGCCTCCACCCGTTCTTCCCGCGCACGGCGGCCACCCAGGTCCAGGCGCGGGCCGCTGGTGTGTGGTTGTGCGACGGGCAGCAGTTATCCACAGAACACCGCGCGGTGCCGGAGGAATGGAATCTGGAGAACGCGGCGGAGCTGCCGGCGGGGAAAGTCGATCACTGCTTTACCGGATGGGACGGCCGCTGCCGGATCCTGCAAGCCGACGCGGACTACTGGCTCGACTGCCAGGCCGAGGGTTTCGATCACTACCTGCTGTATTGCCCGCCGGGGCAGACGTTCTTCTGTTTCGAGCCGGTGAGTCATCCGGTCAATGCTCATCACCTGCCGGGAAGGCCGGGGCTGGTGCTGTTGCAGGCGGGGCAGTCGGTCAGCGGGCGCTGGCGGATGGCTTATCGGTCAGCGCCCCTTCGCGAGCAAGCTCGCTCCTACAGAACGAGTTACACCGTAT
>NZ_JANLOA010000015.1:0-37211 GCF_025466035.1 Pseudomonas sp. 20P_3.2_Bac5
CGCCGAACGTGAAGGCGCTAAACAACTCTCAAGCAATCCCTCCCGGCGAATCCAGAATCTGCCGCACCTTGCGCGCCAGGTCATGGGGCAGGTAGGGCTTGGAGATGACGTCGAACTCCGAACCGCCAATGTCGGTGCGCTCGATGGAGCTTTCGGCATACCCGGTGGTCAGCAGCACCTTGGTGGCGGGGTGGCGGCGGCGGATTTCGCGGGCGAGCATCACGCCGTTCATGCCGCCCGGCATGATCAGGTCGGTGAAGAGCAGGTCGAAACGCTCACCGGCTTCGTAGCACTTCAGCGCTTCGCGGGCATTCAGCACGATCTCGGCGCAGTAGCCGTAATCCTCAAGCACCATCTTCGCCAGCTCCGCCACGTCCGGCCGGTCTTCGACAATCAGCACGGTCTCATGGCCGTTCTTCGCTTCCGAGGTCAGCCGTCGTTCCACCGGCAGCACGGTGCCGCTGTCCACCGGGAAATACAGGCGCAGGGTGGTGCCGGAGCCTTCCTCGGTGTAGATCCGCGCGGCGCCGCCGGATTGTTTGGCGAAGCCGTAGACCATCGACAGCCCGAGGCCCGAGCCCTTGCCTTCTTCCTTGGTGGTGAAGAACGGGTCCATCACCCGGTCGCGGATGCTGGCGGGCATGCCGATGCCGTTGTCGGTGATCGACAGGCTCACGTAGCTCCCCGGCAGCAGACCGTCGTAGGACGCGACGGCCAGGTCGCGGACCAGCACATTGCGGGTTTCGATGAACACCCGCGGTTCCTTGCGCCCGATCAGCGCGTCGCGCGCGTTGATGAACACGTTGAGCAGCGCCACCTCGGCCTGGGTCGGGTCGATCCGGCAGTTTTTCAATGAGTGTTCGAGGTCGTATACGACCTGCACGCCGTCGCCGAAGGTCCGGGTCACCAGCGGCTGGACGGTTTCCACCAGTTGATTGAGGTTGAGCACCCGGCCTTGCAGTTTCTGCTTGCGCGAGAACGCCAGCAGTTGCTTGGTCAGCGTGCTGGCCTTGTCGACGGCGGAGCGGGCGTGAAAGGTGCTGCGGCGGATCCGGTCCATGTCCGGCGCGGGCTTTTCCGCGGCGGTGCGGATCAGGTCGATGTAGCCGCTCATGACTTGCAGCAGGTTGTTGAAGTCGTGGGCGATACCGCCGGTGAGCTGGCCCAGCGCTTCCATTTTCTGCGACTGGCGCAGGGCATCCTCGGCATCCCGGCGCCGACTGACATCCAGTTGCGAGGCGAAGAAGTAAATCAGCTCGCCTTTTTCATTGAAGATCGGCGAGATGAACAGCGCGTTCCAGAAGGTGCTGCCGTCCTTGCGGTAGTTGAGGATCTCGGTGGCGAAGTCGTAGCGGCCCTTGATCGCGTCGCGGATCGAGGTCACGACATCGGGGTCGGTGTCCGGGCCCTGGAGGAACCGGCAGTTCTTGCCGACGATGTCCTTGGGGTCATAGCCGGTCATGTCGAGAAAGGCCGCGTTGGCGAAGATGATCGGGTTGTCGGCAGCGTTGGGGTTGGTGACGATCATCGGCATTCGCGTGGTTTCCACCGCCGCGAAAAAGATGTCCTTGGGGTGACGGGAGATATCTGCAGTCGAAGAGTCATCGACTCGTGTAGGTGTATTTGCCACTGGACAGTTCCTCTTCCTGCCATCGACCGGCCTGGCCGGTACCCTGAATTTTTGCGCGCCCCCGTACCAGTGATGGCACCGGCTGAAACGTCGCTGTGTTGGATGGCAGGTTCAAGTGCCATCATTTTTATCCAGACCGCCGTGCCGCTTGTTGGTTGCTTTGCCTGTGCGGTTTTTTAACCGATCTTGTGCGAGGTTTCCGTTAGACTCGACGCCTTTTGGCGTGGAGCAAGCATGACAATCAGCGGAACGCGGGCGGCAACGGCGTGTGGTTTGCTGGCGATCCTGCTGTGGAGCACGGCGTCCGGCTTGATCAGGAGCATCAGCGAAATCTTCGGCGCGCTCGGCGGCGCGGCGCTGATCTACACGCTGGGTACGTTGATGCTTCTGGCGTTGCTCGGGCGACCGCGGCTGCGCTCGGTACCCCGGGTTTATTTGCTGAGCGGAAGCGCGTTGTTCGTCGCCTATGAAATCTGCCTGTCGCTGGCGTTGGGCTTCGCCAATGACGCGCAGCAGGCCATCGAATTGATGGTGCTCAATTACTTCTGGCCCTGCCTCACGGTGCTGCTGGCGATCTTCATGAACGGCCAGCGCGCCCGCTGGCTGATCGTGCCGGGCACGGCGCTGGCGTTGTCGGGGATTCTCTGGGTGGTCAGTGGCGATGGTTTTTCGCTGGCCCAGATCATCGCCAACGTACAGTCCAACCCGCTGAGTTACGGCCTGGCGCTGAGCTGCGCGGTCACCTTCGCGCTCTACTGCAACGTCACCCGCCGCTATGCCAATGGGCAGAACCTGGTGGTGCTGTTCTTCTTCCTCACCGCCTGCCTGCTGTGGATCAAGTTCGCTTTCAGCGGGGCGCCGTTGCCGGCTTTCACCGCGAGCAACAGCCTGGAACTGCTCGCCGCTGGCGTGGCCATGGCCGGCGGCTACGCGCTGTGGAACCTGGGCATCCTGCGCGGCAACCTGACGTTGTTGGCCACTGCGTCGTATTTTTCCCCGGTACTGTCTTCGGCGTTCGCCTCGATCTGGCTGGGCGCGCACCTGAGCGGGCAGTTCTGGCAAGGCGCATTGCTGGTGACGGCGGGGTCGTTGATTTGCTGGCAGGCGACGCGCCAGAAGTCGACGGCAGCGTAATGGCACTTGCGGCATTTCAATGGCCAGCATTAATATGAATAATTCTCATTTGTGCGAATTGTGCCATGGACTCCAGCCAGCCTCCCCGGAGCGACACCCTCGACGCGTTGTACCAGGGATACCACGGATGGTTGCTGGGCTGGTTGCGGCGGCGGACGCAGTGCCCGCATAACGCCGCCGACCTGGCGCAGGACACCTTCATCCGTGTGCTCACCGCCGGCGCCTATGTCGCGCCGCGCGAACCGCGGGCGTTTCTTGCCACGGTGGCGCGCCGGTTGCTGATCGATAACGGCCGGCGCCAGCGCCTGGAGCAGGCCTACCGCGAGGAGCTGGAGCGCTGCGCGTCGTACCTGGAGCAGGCGCCGTCGCCGGAGCAAATTCTCCAGGCGGTCCAGGTGCTGGAAGGCATCGACCGGGCGCTGGCGCGCATGCATCCGCGGGTGCGCGAGACGTTTGTGCTGCGCCATCTGGAAGGGCTGGGTCAGGAGCAAATCGCCCGCCAGACCGGTGTCTCGATCAGAACGGTGCAGAAGGATCTGGTGGAAGCCCTGTTGATCTGCGACCTCGTCGCCCAGGAGCCTTGATGAGCGTCGCCGTTTCCGCTTCCGTATTGCGTCAGGCCGCCGAATGGCTGGTGCGCCTCGACAACCAGACCGACGCCGCCACGCGTCAGGCGTATCACGCCTGGCTCGCCGCCGATCCTCAGCATGCCGCCGCCATCGCCCGTTTGCAGGGCCATCTCAGCCCCCTTGCCGAACTGCCGCGGCAACCGGCCCGCGCCGCCTTGCGACGGGCGCACCAGGGCCGCCCGCGCGCGCAGGCGATCAAGGCGCTGGCGCTGGCGGGTTTGCTGGTCGGCTCGGGGTTGCTGGGGTATCAGCACTGGCAGCGCGGCTACCTGCTGGCAGACCTGAGCACCGCCCGTGGCACCTGGACCGAGCAGCGCCTGGCCGACGGCAGCGAGATCAGTCTCAACGGTGACTCGGCGGTGGACTGGCATTTCGATGCGCAGGAGCGGCGCATTCATCTGCTGCGTGGCGAACTGCGTGTGCAGGTGGCCAAGGACGCGCAGCGACCGTTCTATGTCGACACGCCGCAGGGCAGCATCCGCGCGCTGGGTACGCGGTTTATCGTCGAGCGCCGCGACGACGCCACGCGGGTGACCATGCTCGAATCGTCGACGCGGATCGAAAGCCCTGTCGGCACCCTGGTGCTGAACGCGGGCGAGCAGGTGCGGGTGGACGCCAACGGCATCGGCGCGGTGCAGCGGGTGGATGTCGCGGCGCAGGAGGGCGCCTGGACCCAGCATCAATTGCTGGTCACCGACCAGCCGTTGAGCGATGTGCTGGAGCGTCTGGCGCGGCATCGTCCGGGACTGTTGTCGTTCGACCGCGAGGCGCTGGCCGGTATGCGGGTCACGGTGATGTTGCCGACCGACGACAGCGACCGCGCCTTGCGCCTGCTGGAGCGCACATTGCCGTTGCAGGTCACGCATTTCACGCCGTGGCTGACCCGGGTGACACCACTGGATGAAGAAGAACGCAAATAATTTGCAATTCCGCTTCGCGTTTTCGATTTTCGCCCGTCCTCCCCTGGGCCAACACACTCAGGAGAATCGAAACCATGGCTTCATCGTTGCGCGCGCTGTCCCTGCGCCCCAGCCGTCTCTACCTCGGCTTGCGGCTGGCCCTCGGCGGCATTGCCCTTGTCGCCCCCGTATTGACCTTCGCCCAGCAGCAGGTCCTGGCGTTCGATATCGCCGGTGGCCCGCTCGGCGAGGTGCTGGGCCGCTATGCCCAGGCCGCCGGCGCGCCGATTTCGGTCAGCTCGCAGCAGGTGGCGGGGCTGGTCAGCCCGGGTGTCCACGGCCGCTTCACCGTCGCCGAAGGCTTTGCCCAGGTGCTCAAGGGCAGCGGCCTGGTAGCGCGGGCCAACGCGGACGGTTTCCAGATTGAAGCCGTGCCGGTCAGCGGCAGTGTCATGGAATTGGGCGCCACCAACGTCGTTTCCAACCAGCTTGGCACCATCACCGAAGACAGCGGTTCCTACACCCCGGGCACCATCGCCACCGCCACGCGGCTGGTGCTGACGCCGCGGGAAACGCCGCAGTCGATCACCGTGGTGACCCGCCAGCACATGGACGATTTCGGCCTCAATTCCATCGACGACGTGATGCGCCACACACCGGGCATCACCGTCGCGTCCTATGACTCCGACCGCAGCAACTATTACGCCCGCGGTTTCTCGATCCAGAACTTCCAGTACGACGGTATCCCCACCACCCGCACTGCGGCCTACTCGGCGGGGCAGACCCTGAGCGACACCGCGATCTACGACCGGGTCGAAGTGCTCAAGGGCGCCACCGGCCTGCTCACCGGCGCGGGCGCCCCCGGCGGCACCATCAACCTGGTGCGCAAGAAGCCGACCGCGGACTTCAAGGGCCATGTCGAACTGGGCGCTGGCAGCTGGGACAACTACCGCTCCGAGGTGGATGTCAGCGGCCCGCTCAGCGAATCCGGCAACGTGCGCGGTCGCGCTGTGGCGGCCTACCAGGACAAGCACTCGTTCATCGACCACTACGAGCGCAAGACCAGCGTCTACTACGGCATCCTCGAATTCGACCTCGACCCGGACACCTTGCTGAGCGTCGGTGCCGACTACCAGGACAACGACCCGAAAGGCTCGAGCTGGTCCGGCAGCGTGCCGATCTACGACAGCCAGGGCAACCGCGTCAGCACCTCGCGCTCGTTCAACAACGGCGCCGAATGGAGCCGCTGGGAGCAATACACCCGTACCGTGTTCGCCACCCTGGAACACAGCTTCGCCAACGAATGGGTCGGCAAGGCGCAAGTGCACCACCAGATCAACGGCTATTACGCGCCGCTCGGCTCGATCCAGGGTCGACCCAACGCCATCACCGGCGTGACCTCGATCTACGGCAACAAGTACACCGGCGAAACCACCACCGACTCGGCAGACGTCTACTTCAGCGGGCCGTTCTCGCTGTTCGGCCGCGAGCACCAACTGGTGGTCGGCGCGGCCGCGTCCAAGGCGCACTGGAAGGGCAAGGACTACTGGACCGCGACCTACCGCGACAGCAATTCCTACGACTTCTGGAACTGGGATGGCGGCAGCGGTCTCGAACCGGGCTGGGGCGATATCAGCTACCGCACCGACCAGACCACCTGGCAGACCGGTGGCTACCTGACCTCGCGCTTCAGCCTCACTGACGAGTTGCACCTGCTGCTGGGCGCGCGGCTGGCCAACTACAAGATCACCGGCACCAGTGACACTCGCGAAACCGGGCGCCTCGTGCCTTATGTCGGCGTCACCTACGACCTCAACGATGAGCTGTCGCTATACGCCAGCTACACCGACATCTTCCTGCCGCAGACCGACTACCGCGACCGCACCAACAAGATGCTCGAGCCTGACGAAGGCCAGAACTACGAGCTGGGCATCAAGGGCGAATTCTTCGACGGTCGCCTGAATGCCAGCCTGGCGTACTTCGAAGTCCATGAGAAAAACCGCCCGGAATCGGACAGCGACTACAACGCCAACCCAACCCTGCCGAACCTCTACGACGCCTACTACGGCATCACCGCGACCACCAAGGGCGTCGAAGCGGAAATGAGCGGCGAACTGGCTACCGGCTGGAACCTGATGGGCGGCTACACCCACAAAGTCGTGCGTGACCAGCATGGCGACAAAGTGTCCACCTGGGAGCCGCAGGACCAGTTCAATTTCTACACCACCTACAAACTGCAGGGCCCGCTGGATCGTCTGACCGTCGGCGGTGGCGCGCGCTGGCAGGGCCAGGCCTGGCAAATACTGACCAACCGCGCCAAAGGCGTTCAGGAGAAATTCACCCAGGACGACTTCTGGCTGGTCGACCTGATGGCCCGCTACAAAATCACCGACAACCTGTCGGCCACGGTCAACCTCAACAACGTGTTCGACAAGACCTACTACACCAACGTCGGCTTCTACAGCTCGGTGTCCTACGGCGACCCGCGCAACGTCATGGTCACCACCCGCTGGGACTTCTGATCGATTGCTCACACGGGGGAGCGCAAGGCTCCCCCGTGTCACGGCGTTCTACTCTTCTTCGCTGACCAGGAAACAGACCTTCTTGCCGCCGAGGTTATTGCCTTCGGCGCTGTAGATCGCTCCCATCTTGTCTCTCAACCCGGCGCTGTCAGCGAACTGCGAGATATCCACGTTGGCGATGTCATCGCTCGAACTGATCCCGATCATGCCCTTGAACGCCAGCTTCACATCGTGCGGCAGGAGCACCTCGTCCTCGCCCACGTACAGCCCGCCGGAGCGGCCCTTGGTGGTCTGCGGGTCGACACGGATCAGCCAGATCATCGAGCGTCCGGCCAGCGAGGCCAGCGCGTCGCCGCTGCTGGTGGAGAAGGGCTGATTGGTCACCCAGTGGGTGTTCATGGTCACCGCCGTGCGAGCGGCAACGTCGTTGCGAAAGTCGGGAACGACCCTGTTCAGGTACTCGATCATGCTTTGCGAGTCGCCGCGCATGAGGTAGGCGGGATGATTGCTGCCATCCTGCGACAGCACCGGCTGGGGCCGGTTGCCCAAGGCGGTCTTGACGTTTTCGATGTCGACCCAGTACTCGAGCAGGGTGGCGTAGAGGTCATTGTCGATACCGGCCAGCAATGCCTTGTGCAGCGCTTCAGAGGGCGCGAAGTTCGCGTGTTCGGGGTCTTGCTGGATGGTCTTGACGAACGCGTCCATCTGCTCGTTTGCGTTGCGGGTAAACGCGGCCCTGACGTCTGCGTATTCCCCCAGCAGCGCGCGGGCCTTTTCGTTGCCGAACAGGTTGTTGTCGATCAGGACCTGTCGCACCTTTTCCGAGGCCGTGTCATCGCCAGGGTCTTTTTCGTGTCGCTCGAAAAAACTGCGTAGCCCGGCATTGCCGGTGATGATCCGGCACAGCGGACTCATAAGCAGATAACGGTGCTTGTAATAGAGGTCGAGTGATTCGGCTGCAGTACGGGGCATGGTGGGTACTCTGGAAATCCGTTTCTAGAAGGGCCTGTTACTGGCTAGCGGTCATGCCGGCGGGCGTGCCGCCTTTTCGGCCAGCGCCGCATGGGTGTGCAGTTCTTCGGCAATGAACGCATCGATCATCGCGCGGTAGACCTGCTCCACCACCTGCGCCGAGGCACCGGTTTCCTCGGCAATGCCGCGTACCTTGGCAATCACCTGTTCGACCCGCGCCGGGGCGCGGACGTCATCGGAGGTTTTCTTGAAGGTGGCCGCTTGGGCGACCAGATTGCCGCGGCGGGCAAGCAGGGTGACCAGCTCGCGGTCGATGCGGTCGATGTGTTGGCGGACTTCGTCGAGGGAGGTGCAGCGTACATCCATGATCAAGTGTTCCTGTCCAATTGAGGCGAGCGTCGATCATTGATGAACCCGTGCTGCCGGGTCAACTGCCGGTGCCGAAGCTCGGCGGTGAGCCCGCCCGCCAATCTGCAGGCAGGCGACCCCGGCGAGGATAAAGACGATCGCGAGCAGGGCGATGGCGTCCGTGGACTCACCGGCCAGCACCACGCCGATCAACAGTGCCACCACGGGCGGAATGTAGGTGACGCTGGAGGCGGCGATGGCGCCGAGGGATTCGACGATGAAGTAGTAGGCGATATACGCCAGTCCGGTGCCCAGTAGACCCAGGCCGAGGGTCAGCCCCACCCAGGCGCGGGTATCGGCGAACAGCGCGTCGATGCCGCGCATGGGCGTGACGGCCAGCAAGAACAGCAGGGCGAAGCCGATCTGGTAGGTGGTCAAGGCCGCCACGGGCAGCCCGAGCGGGCTGACATAGCGCCGCGCATAGACGAACGAAAGCCCCACGCACAGCGAGCCGCCCAGCATGTAGCCGACCCCGCCCAGGCTGATGTCACCCGTGGCGGACCAGGGGCGGGCGATCAGCAGCACGCCGATAAAGCCGAGGATGACCCCGGCGATCCGTGTGCCGTTGATGGTTTCCCCACGCAGGAACAGCGCCGCGCCGAGAAAGGTGAACTATCAATGCGGCGCCAAGGGAGAGAGCCAGTGCAAACTCTCTGATTCGATAGAAAAACTACTGGCTTGCCTGTTCTTCCAGCCACTGCCGTACCAGCGCCTGCGCTGCCGGGTGTCGGGACTTGCGCGGCCACACCAGCCAGAACCCGGTTTCTGCGCTCAACTCGCCCTCGACAGCGGCCTGCAGCCTGCCGGCGCGGATATCGTCGCGGACGAAGAAATGGCTGGCCAGCGCCAGCCCCTGTCCGGCGATGGCCGCTTCGATCGCCAGTGATGTCTGGTTGAACCGCACGTTCTTCGGCGTGACCTCGGCGGGATGCTCGAACACCTGGGCGATGAACTGCGGCCAGAAATTGTGGGCATCGTGCAGCAGGACGAAATTGCGCAGGTCGGCGAAGCCCTTGGGCATGCCTTGGGCCTGTAACAGTACGGGGCTGCCCACCGCGACGATGCGCTGGTCGAACAGCAACTCGGCATTCAGGCCCGGCCCGAACGGCGGGTTGCCGTAGCGCACGGCGATGTCCACGGCGTCGGTCTGGAAATGCGACAGGCGCTCGGTGGCCAGCACCCGCAGATCGATTTCCGGGTGGCGCTCGGTAAACCCGGACAAACGCGGGATCAACCAGCGCGAAGCGAGGCTCGGGGTGACGCTGATGGTCAGGTGGGTGGGCTCCGGCCGCAGCGCGCGGGTGGCTTCATCGATCAGCTCGAAGGCCTTGCGAATGCTCACGGCATAGGAGCGGCCCGCCTCGGTCAGGGCCAGGCCGCGAGGCAGGCGCTCGAACAGCTTTAGCCCGAGGCTGGCCTCCAGCCCGCGGATCTGCTGCGCCACGGCGGCTTGGGTCACGCCCAGCGCCTCGGCGCCAAGGCGGAAGTTGCCGTGGCGAGCGACCACTTCGAAGATGCGCAGGGCGTTGAGAGAGGGCGTCGACATGGCGATGGAATTTCTACTGGCTGGCTTACGGGTTGAAGCTACGCCCGCAGCGCCGCGATGAACAGTGTTCGGGTAAGAAAAATCTCCGGAGTCTGTAGGCGCCGGTCTACACTGGGCACCCCTCAAATGTTCCGAATCCCGCCATGCTCCGAACCGTCACCGACCTCGACCTGCGCCTGCTGCGCATCTTCACCACCGTGGTGAAATGCGGGGGCTTCACTGCGGCCCAGGCCGAGTTGAACATGAGCCAGTCGAATATCAGCATGCACATCGGCAGCCTGGAAAAACGCCTTGGCTATCGCCTGTGCGAACGCGGCAAGGGCGGCTTTCGCCTGACCGCCAAGGGCAAGCGGATTCTCGATGCCTCGCAGGCGATGTTCGACGCCATCGGCCTGTTTCGCGACGAGGCGCAGGCGCTGTCGGGCAATCTGGTGGGCGATCTGTATGTCGGTCTGGCGGACAACGTGGCGACGTTGCCGCAGGCGCGCTTCGGCGAGGCGTTGGCGACCTTCTATCAGCGTGAGCAGGACGTGCAGTTGAACCTGTACGTCAACTCACCCACCGAGCTGGAACTGGCGGTGATCGACGGGCAACTGGACCTGGCGGTGTCGTACTTCAGCCGCTCGCGGCCGAGTCTCGATTACTTGCCGTTGTACACCGAGGAGATCGGCGTGTTCTGTGGCGATCGGCATCCGTTGTTCGACGAGGCAGAGCCGGCGTTGGAGCGTATTGCCGCGTGCAACTGGATCAGCCACGGTTTTCTCCCCGAGAACCAGGACCTGCCGCTGCGCCCCGAGCGCAGCCGGGCCACCGCCTATCACATGGAAGCGGTGGCCCACGCGGTGTTGGCGGGTACCCATCTGGGCTACCTGCCGACCCACTATGCGCAGATCTGGATCGAGCGCGGCCGCATGCGGGCGTTGCAACCCGAGCGGCTGCGCTACGAGGTGGTGCACAGCATGATCACCTACACCGGCCGGCCACGCAGTGAGGCGGCGCGGGCGTTTATCGAGGACCTGCTGGCGGTGCATGGATTAGGGATTTAGTTGTGCGCAGCTTGAGGGCAGCGGTGCGCCCCAAGAAAAACGCTCAGATCAACTTCCCAGCCACCGCATTGCGGTAGATCCGCGAATAGTCAGCAGCCGTCAGCGGCAGTGCATTGGTCTCCGACGACGAGATATCCGCCAGCGCCAGCTCGCCGATAAGCGCGGCATCCTCGCCGGTCAATCCCAGTTCGGCGAGGGTCGCGGGAATCCCGACCCGGCCACGCAGTTCCAGCACCCAGGCCAGCAGCCCGTCAAAGCTGGCATCGTCCAGTTCCAGATAACGCGCCAGGCGCGCGGCGTCGCTTTCGATGGCGCTGCGGTTGGCCAGCAGCACATAAGGCAACAACACCGCATTGAGCAAGCCGTGGTGCAGGTGATGGCGCGCACCCAGCGGATGGGCGAGGGCGTGCACGCCGCCGAGGCCTTTCTGGAATGCCACCGCCGCGCTGGCCGAGGCCACCAGCATGCCTTCGCGGGCAACCAGGTCATTGCCATCGCGCACGGCGTTTTCCAGGTGCAGCTTCACCTGGCGAACGCCTTCCACGGCGATGCCGGCGGACATCGGGTGATGCAGCGGCGAGAACAGCGCTTCCAGGTGGTGGGTCAGGGCGTCCATGCCGGTGGCGGCGGTCAGTTTTGCCGGCAGGCCGGTGGTCAGCGCCGGGTCGAGGATCACGCAGCGGGCCAGCAGTTCGCGGTGGCCGATGACCTTTTTCACGCCTTGCACGGTGTCGGTGAGCACCGCTTCACGGCCGAGTTCCGAGCCGGTGCCGGCGGTGGTGGGGATGGCGATCAGCGCGGGCAGGCCAAGCGCGGGGTAGTCGGCGAGGGTAGGGAAGTGCTCCAGCATTTGCGTCCATTCGAAGCGTTCCAGGCCGTGCGGATCACGGCTGAGCAGGGCGATGCCCTTGGCCGCGTCCAGGGCGCTGCCGCCGCCGAGGGCGATCAGCGAATCGTGCTGGCCGTCGCCGAATACGCGGGCGCCGGCTCGGGCCTCGTCCAGGCTCGGGTTGCCGGACAGGCCGTGGAACAGCGTGTAGTCGACGCCTTGTGCGTCGAGATGTTCACGCACCGCGCGCAGCGGCGGCAGCTCCAGCATGCCGGGGTCGGTCACCAGCAACGGGCGACGCATGCCGGCCAGGGCGCAGCGCTGGGCCAGCAGGTCGAGGGCGCCGGCGCCGCAGAAAATCTCGGTGGGGTAGTTCCAGTAGTGCAGGGTAGACATGGCGAATTCCTTTTTTCAGGCACAAGCCCGCCCCGCCAGCGCGAGGCCGGTGAGTGGAGCGGGCGGGCAGGGGATGGATCAGTCGACGGCGCGACCGGCGAAGCTGAGGCTGGTGGCGATACGGCGATGAGGCTTGGCGATCAGCAGGTATGCCAGGCCGAACAGGGCCAGGACGGAGAACACCACCACCACCGCCCAGACCTGGAACCACGGCGCGCCGGGCGGCGCCAGCAGTTCCCGCGGCCAGGCCACGTTGACCGCTTCGAAGAGCAGCCAGCACACCGCGATGATGTTGATCACCAAGCCTTTGCGGCCCAGTTGCAGGGCGCCTTTGGCCGGGTCCCAGCGACCGCTCAGGCGGGCGTACAGGGCGCTGACGCTGACGATCAGGAAGACGAAGAAGAAGCCGCCGCTGCCAAAGGCGATCAGCGTGCCCACCGCCGTGGCGTTCAGGCCCAGGCCGAGGCCGAGGCTGGCCACCAGGGTGCTGAAGACCATCGCCGCCATCGGCACCTTGCGTCGGTCGACCCGGCGCAGCAGCGCCGAGCCGGGCAGGATGCCGTCGCGGGCCATGCCGAATATGGCCCGGCCGATGTAGGTCTGCACCGAGACCACGCAGGCGACGAACGCGATCAGCACGATGGCGACGAAGGGCCGCTCGGCCCAGGCGCCGAAGGCATCCACCACCGCCGGGGTCACCGGGTCGATGATCTGTCCGCTGACCACCGCGGCCGGGTCCTTGAACGACAGGGTCACGGCGAAGGCGGTGAGCATCACGGTCAGGCCCACCACCAGCATCGAGCGCAGGATCGCCCGAGGGGTGGAGACGCGGGCGTCGGTGGTTTCTTCGGAGAGTTGCGAGCAAGCATCGAAGCCGAGGAAGGCCCAGCCACACACCGCCAGCGCGGTGAGCAGGCCGCTCACGTAAGAACCGCCGGACGCGCTTTCGGCGCCCATGCTGGTGAACAGCAGGCTGAAATCATGGTTGCGGAAGAACAGCAGCAACAGCACGCCGATGCCGATGGAGGCGATGGCTTCGGCGAAGATTCCGGCGTTGACGAAGTACTTCAGCGGGTTGATGCCCAGCAGGTTGACCCCCAGGCCCAGCGCCAGCAGCGCCGCGCCGCAGGCCACCTGGGTGTTGGCCGAGGGCGGTTCGTTGGTGATCAGCAAGCCGAGCCAGAAACCGCCGAGGTAGGCCACGGTGGTCAGTGACGCCAGCGCCGCGGCCAGATAAAGGAAGCCGGTGAACCAGGCCAGGCGGTCACCCACCAGCCGGCGCACCCACTGGTAGCAGCCGCCAGCCAGCGGGAACTGCGACGACAGTTCGGCGTAGACCAGGGCCACGCTCAGTTGCAGCAACAGGCACAGCGGCACGATCCACACCCAGGACGGCCCGATGCTGATAGCACCAAGGGACATCACTGAATAGATGCCGACCACCGGGGAAATGGTGGCGAAGCCGACGGAAAACGACGACCACAGGCTTAGCCCACGATCCAGCTCCTGGCGGTAGCCGTGGCTGGCGAGCAGGTGCTCGTCTTGGTTGGACGGAAGAGGGACGGGCATTGGGGATCCTCGGCAGGTATTGGAGTTGTTATCGAGATCCGGTGCCTCTGTGGACACTCGGCTGCCCCGGGCTGGGCCGGGCGGGTTCCAGGCCAGAGTATGTCGGCTTCGCATCAGGAAAAATTCATCGTTGCGATGGCTGGCATCAGGATTTTTTGATGTTTGCACTGCACTTCGATGCCGGGTTGGCGCAAAAGAACACCCGATGTCGTTCGTCCTGTCTATGAGTATCGCCGCGCAAACCCGTGCCGTGACCTGAAACGTTGCACGGCAGGCCGCGCGGGCTGAGCTAGCCTTTGAACTGTTCGCCGGTCGCGGCCCTCGAAGCCATGTGCTTCACGGACCGCCATCGGGCTTCGCTTGCCTTGCGTGCATCAAGGCGCGAAGACCGCGGCACGGGGTGCCGGCGGTCGGTCCAATGGGCAGGGAATTCACGCCAATCACATCGAGGCTCGCCTCGTGGGAGAAAACATGACGATCGGGATGAAATGGAGAGCGGCGTTCGCCGGGCTGACGTTGCTGTGCGGCTTCGCCAGCGCGCAGGCCGAGGAGGCGAAGAAGGTCGACGTGCTGCTGGTGGGCGGCGGCATCATGAGCTCGACCCTGGCGATCTGGCTCAACGAACTGGAACCGGGCTGGTCGATGGAACTGGTCGAGCGTCTGGACAAGGTCGCCAACGAAAGCTCCAACGGCTGGAATAATGCCGGCACCGGCCACTCGGCCCTGGCCGAATTGAACTACACACCGGAAAAAGACGGCAAGGTGGACATCACCAAGGCCGTGGAAATCAACGAATCCTTCCAGATCACTCGGCAGTTCCTCGCCTGGCAAGTGAAGAACGGCGTGCTGAAGAATCCCCGCTCGTTCATCAACACCACGCCGCACATGAGCTTCGTCTGGGGCGACGACAATATCCGCTTCCTGAAAAAACGCTATGAGGCCTTGCAGGCAAGCCCGCTGTTCCGGCCCATGCAGTACTCGGAAGACCCCGAGCAGATCAAAAAGTGGGTGCCGCTGATGATGGACGGGCGTGATCCGCAGCAGAAGCTCGCGGTCACCTGGACGCACATAGGCACCGACGTCAACTTCGGCGAAATCACCCGGCAGTACGTGGCCTACCTGCAGACCCGGCCGAACTTCAGCCTGAAACTGTCCAGCGAGGTCGAGGACATCACCCGCAACGACGATGGCTCGTGGCGCGTCGAGTACAAGAACCTCAAGGACGGTAGCAAATCCACCACCGACGCCAAGTTCCTGTTCATCGGCGCCGGTGGCGCGGCCTTGCCGCTGCTGCAGAAATCCGGCATCGCCGAGGCCAAGGACTACGCCGGCTTCCCGGTGGGCGGCTCGTTCCTGGTCACCGACAACCAGGACATCGCCCTGCAACACATGGCCAAGGCCTATGGCATCGCCTCCACCGGCGCGCCGCCGATGTCGGTGCCGCACCTGGACACCCGGGTGCTGGACGGCAAGCGGGTGATCCTGTTCGGGCCATTCGCCACGTTCTCCACCAAGTTCCTCAAGGAAGGCTCCTACCTCGACCTGTTCGCCAGCATGTCGCTGCACAACACCTGGCCGATGATGCGCGTGGGCCTGCGTGAGTTCGACCTGGTGAAATACCTGGTCGGCCAAGTGATGCAGTCCGATGACGACCGCTTTGCCGCGTTGCAGACCTACTTCCCCAAAGCCAAGAAGGAAGACTGGCGCCTGTGGCAGGCCGGCCAGCGCGTGCAGATCATCAAGAAGGACGAAAACCAGGGCGGTGTGCTCAAGCTCGGCACCGAAGTGGTCGCCTCCAAGGACGGCACCATCGCCGGCCTGCTGGGCGCTTCGCCGGGCGCTTCCACCGCGCCGCCGATCATGCTCGACCTGATGCAGAAGGTGTTCAAGGACCGTCTCGCGTCGTCGGCCTGGCAGGAAAAGCTGAAACAGATCATCCCCAGCTACGGCATGCACCTGAACGACCATCCTGACCTGGTCGCCAAGGAGTGGGCCTACACCAACGAAGTGCTGCAACTGGCGCCGGCGCCGGGCATCGACCAGCGCCAGGATCCGGCCAATCCGGACAACATCGATCCGCTGGGACAGAAGACCGGCAACGCCGACCCGGACCTCAATCCAGACGCCGGTAACTAACCGCGCGTTTGCATCCGGCAGGGCGACTGTCGGATGCAAACGAACGCCGTGCAGCAATGCACTGAACGGTTGCACCAAGGGCATGTTCCTGCGCCCGCACTCCGGGTATCCTCGACACACTTTGTTCGATTGACCCTGTCCCAAGGAGTTGCGCGCTGTGTTCAAACATGTCGATGCCTATGCCGGCGATCCGATCCTCTCGTTGATGGAGACCTTCAAGACCGATCCTCGGGCCAACAAGGTCAACCTGAGCATCGGCCTGTATTACGACGCCGCCGGCGTGGTGCCGCAACTGGCGGCGGTGGGCGAGGCCGAGAAGCGCCTGGCCGACAAGCCCCACGAAGCCTCGCTGTACCTGCCGATGGAAGGCCTGGCCGGCTACCGTCAGGCGATCCAGAACCTGCTGTTCGGCGCCGATCACCCGGCCGTGACCAGCGGCCGTGTCGCCACCGTGCAGACCGTCGGCGGTTCCGGCGCATTGAAAGTCGGCGCCGACTTCCTCAAGCGTTACTTCCCTGAATCGCAGGTCTGGGTCAGCGATCCAACCTGGGACAACCACCGCGCGATCTTCGAAGGTGCCGGTTTCAAGGTTCACACCTACCCGTACTTCGACCAGAACACCGGCGGCGTCAACTTCGACGGCATGCTCGCGGCCCTGCAGACCCTGCCGGCCAACAGCATCGTCCTGCTGCACCCGTGCTGCCACAACCCGACCGGCGCTGACCTGAACCAGGGGCAATGGCAACAGGTGATCGAGGTGGTCAAGGCGCGCAACCTGATCCCGTTCCTCGACATCGCCTACCAGGGCTTCGGCGCGGGCCTGCTGGACGACGCCTTCGCCATCCGCGAAGCGGCGCGTGCCGGCGTACCGTGCCTGGTCAGCAACTCGTTCTCGAAGATCTTCTCGCTGTACGGCGAGCGGGTAGGGGGCCTGTCGGTGGTCTGCGACGACGCCGACACCATGCAAAGCGTGCTCGGCCAGCTCAAGGCCACTGTGCGCCGCAACTACTCCAGCCCGCCCGCGTTCGGCGCGCAACTGGTGGCGACGGTGTTGAACGATGCCGGCCTGAATGCCCAGTGGGTGGCGGAAGTCGAGCAGATGCGCCTGCGCATCCTGGAAATGCGCCAAGGTCTGGTGGACGCCCTCGCGGTGTTGCTGCCGGGCCAGGACTTCTCGTTCTTCCTCAGCCAGCGCGGCATGTTCAGCTACACCGGCTTCAGCGTGGCCCAGGTGCGTCGCCTGCGTGACGAGTTCGGTGTGTACCTGATCGACAGCGGCCGCGTGTGCATGTCGGGCGTGCGCCCGGACAACCTGCAGCAGGTGGCCGAGGCGTTTGCTGCGGTGCAGTGATCGTTCGCACTACATCCGATCGCCTGGTACAAGACCTTGTAGGAGCGGCTTCAGCCGCGATTGGCCGCGGCAGCGGCCACAAAACCGGAATTCCGGGTGCATCAGCCTATTCGGGATTCAGGTTTTACGACGGCTTCGCCGCCGTTCGCGGCTGAAGCCGCTCCTACAGTGCGGTCTTCAGCAACCCCCTCGATTTTCAGTCTGTCCCCGCACCGCAACGGTGCAACCATTCCTCGGACAGGGCTTTGCAAGTGCAACCTTTCAGCGCACAATCGCGCCCCTCTTTGATGGCCGGGGTGCGTTGAGGCGTCTGTTTCGCCACTTCCGGCGCTGTTGCAGTCTTGCGTGTGGAGTTGCACCCGGAATGAATGAGCAGGCCCCGAGCGTTGAACAACGCTTTGAATCGACCCCAGCCGCGACCCTCGGTAGCTGGGCCCGTCAAGACACCACCTGGATGCTCGGCCTGTTCGGCACCGCGATCGGCGCCGGTACGCTGTTCCTGCCGATCAACGCCGGCCTCGGCGGCTTCTGGCCGCTGCTGATCCTGGCGCTGCTGGCGTTCCCGATGACTTATTACGCGCACCGCGGCCTGACCCGCTTCGTCCTCTCCGGGCGCGGCGACGGCGATATCACTGAAGTTGTCGAAGAACACTTCGGTCTCAGCGCCGGTGCGATGATCACCGTGCTGTACTTCCTCGCCATCTTCCCGATCCTGCTGATCTACAGCGTTGCGCTGACCAACACCGTCGGCAGCTTCATGGAGCATCAACTGCACATCCAGCCGCCGCCGCGGGCGCTGCTGTCGTTCGTGCTGATCCTCGGCTTGCTGGCCGTGGTGCGTTGCGGTGAGCAGGCCACGGTCAAGGCAATGAGCCTGCTGGTTTATCCGTTCATTGTGGCCCTGGCGTTTCTCGCGGTGTTCCTGGTTCCGCACTGGAACGGCGGCATCCTCGCCACCGCCAGTGAACTGCCTGCGGGCGGCGCCTTCCTGCATACCTTGTGGCTGGCGATCCCGGTCATGGTGTTTTCCTTCAACCATTCGCCGATCATCTCGGCCTTCGCCGTCGACCAGAAACGCCGCTACGGCGAGCACGCCGACCAGCGCAGCGGGCAGATCCTGGCCCGTGCGCACCTGCTGATGGTGGCGATGGTGATGTTCTTCGTCTTCAGTTGCGTGCTGACCCTGAGCCCGGCGCAGTTGGCCGAAGCCAAGGCGCAGAACCTGTCGATCCTGTCCTACCTGGCCAACCACTTCAGCAACCCGACCATCGCCTTCGCCGCGCCGCTGATTGCCTTCGTCGCTATTGCCAAGTCGTTCCTCGGCCACTACATCGGCGCCAGCGAAGGCCTCAAAGGCATCATCCTCAAGACCGGCAAGCGCCCCCAGGCCAAGACCCTGGACCGGGTGACCGCCGCGCTGATGCTGGTGGTGTGCTGGATCGTCGCCACGCTCAACCCGAGCATTCTCGGCATGATCGAAGCCCTGGGCGGCCCGGTGATCGCGGCGATCCTGTTCCTGATGCCGATGTACGCGATCCGCCGCGTGCCGGCGATGCGCAAATACAGCGGGGCGATGTCCAACGTTTTCGTGACCGTGGTCGGGCTGGTGGCGCTGTCGTCGGTGGTGTATTCGCTGCTTCCCTGATGCTTGTGGCGCGACGGTCCGGTGGGCCGTCGCGACAGATTGTTCGGTTTTTTAACCCCGTTTTGTCCACAAAAATTGTCCGGAAATTCAACAATTTGCATTCCGCCCATAGGTGGACGCCGACTTTCGTGCTTAACTCTGGGTCCTTTTATCCTCTCGCATAAGGACTCCGTTCATGGCTCAAGTGACTCTCAAAGGCAATCCGGTTCAGGTCAACGGCGAGCTGCCGAAAGCCGGCGCTCAGGCGCCAGCGTTTTCGCTGGTCGGCGAGGGCCTGGCTGATGTGTCGCTGAAGGACTTCGCCGGCAAGCGCAAAGTGCTGAACATCTTCCCGAGCGTCGACACCCCGACTTGCGCCACCTCCGTGCGCAAATTCAACGCCCAGGCCAATGAACTGGCCAACACCGTGGTGCTGTGCGTATCCGCCGACCTGCCGTTCGCCCAGGCGCGTTTCTGCGGCGCCGAAGGCCTGACCAACGTGAAGAACCTGTCGACCCTGCGCGGCCGCGAGTTCCTCGAAAACTACGGCGTTGCCATTGCCGACGGCCCGCTGGCCGGCCTGGCCGCCCGTGCCGTAGTCGTCGTCGATGAGAACGACAAGGTGCTGCACAGCGAGCTGGTAGGCGAAATCGCTGAAGAGCCGAACTACGAGGCAGCCCTTGCTGTTCTGAAGTAAGTTGCTCGCGGGCTTGCCCGCAAAAACCTGAAACGTGATGACGGCCTGGCTTTGTCCAGGCCGTTTTCATTTAAAGTTCAGGGCCTTGGCTACGTCAGTGATCAGTAAATTGCCGGTAAAGGCGCTTTGCTAATCGGTCCCGAGTGCTTATCGTTCAGCCTCCTTCAAAGTTTCCTGCGCAGATATGGTCGGTCAACCCATGCAATCTTCCTCCCGTTCTTCCCGCCGCTGGCTGTTCAGCCTGTTGATTTTGTTGCTGGTCGCCGGCCTGTGCTGGTGGCTGTGGCCGGCATCGACGACAACCAAGGCCCCGGCCAAGAGCGAGGCGCCGGCAGCCGGGCGGCGCGGCGGCGCGGGTCCCATGGGGGGGCCGGGGCGTCCGGGCTTCGGCAATTCGACCGCCACGGTTCCGGTGCGCGTAGCGTCCGCAGCGGTGGGCGACTTCCCGCTGTATTACAAGGCGCTGGGCACGGTCACCGCGACCAACACGGTCAACGTGCGCAGCCGGGTGGCGGGGGAGTTGGTCAAGGTGCACTTCCAGGAAGGCCAGCAGGTCAAGGCCGGCGACCTGCTCGCCGAGATCGATCCGCGCAGCTACCAGATCGCCCTGCAACAGGCTGAAGGGACCCTGGCGCAGAACCAGGCGCAACTGAAGAACGCCCAGATCGATCTGGGACGCTATAAAGGCTTGTTCGCCGAAGACAGCATCGCCAAGCAGACCCTCGATACCCAGGCCGCGCTGGTCGCGCAGTACGAAGGCACGATCAAGACCAACCAGGCGGCGGTCAACGACGCCAAGCTGAACCTGGACTTCACTAAAATCCGCGCGCCTATCGGCGGCCGCCTCGGCCTGCGTCAACTGGACCTGGGCAACCTGGTGGCGGCCAACGACACCACCGCGCTGGTGGTGATCACCCAGACCCAGCCGATCACCGTCGCCTTCACCCTGCCGGAAACCGACCTGGACACCGTGCTCGCGCGCTTCCGCAGTGGCGCGCCGCTGCCGGTCGAGGCCTGGGACCGCGGCGACACTCGCCAGCAGGCCGTCGGTGTGCTGCGCAGCCTCGACAACCAGATCGACATCACCACCGGCACGCTGAAATTCAAGGCGCGTTTCGAGAACCAGGACGAAGCGCTGTTCCCCAACCAGTTCGTCAACGTGCGCCTGCTCGCCGACACCCAGAAAGACGTGATCACCGCCCCGGCGGCGGCGATCCAGTTCGGCACCAACGGCACCTTCGTCTATGTGGTGGACGCGGAGAACAAGGTGCATATCCGCACCCTCAAGCTGGGCGCCAGCGACGGCGAGCGCACGGTGATCAAGGAAGGCCTGGCGAAGGGCGAGCGGGTGGTGCTGGAAGGCACCGATCGCCTGCGCGACGGCACCGTGGTTGACGTGGTGGACGACGCCGCCGAGGTTCCGACGACGCCCGGCCAGCATTTGCAAGGCCAGGACAAAAACGATGTCTCGGCCGTGCCTGAGCGTCCGGCCCGTCAAGGCAAGGCTGGCGCATGAACCTCTCGCGGCTGTTCATCCTCCGTCCGGTTGCCACCACGCTGAGCATGCTGGCCATCGTCCTGGCCGGCCTGATCGCCTACAAATTGCTGCCGGTGGCGGCCTTGCCCCAGGTGGATTACCCGACCATCCGGGTCATGACCCTCTATCCCGGCGCCAGTCCGCAGGTAATGACCAGCGCCGTGACCGCGCCGCTGGAGCGCCAGTTCGGGCAGATGCCGGGCCTGACCCAGATGGCGTCCACCAGTTCCGGTGGCGCGTCGGTGCTGACCCTGCGCTTCAGCCTGGAAATGAACATGGATGTCGCCGAGCAACAGGTCCAGGCCGCGATCAACGCCGCCAGCAACCTGCTGCCCAGCGACCTGCCGGCACCGCCGGTGTACAACAAGGTCAACCCGGCGGACACCCCGGTGCTGACCCTGGCGATTTCCTCGAAAACCATGCCGTTGCCCAAGCTCAATGACCTGGTCGATACCCGCATGGCGCAGAAGATTGCCCAGATCAGCGGCGTCGGCATGGTCAGCATCGCCGGCGGCCAGCGCCAGGCGGTGCGGATCAAAGTCAACCCCGAGGCGCTGGCCTCGGCGGGGCTGAACCTTGCCGATGTGCGCACCTTGGTCGGTGCCTCCAACGTCAACCAGCCCAAGGGCAACTTCGACGGCCCGACCCGGGTGTCGATGCTCGACGCCAACGATCAACTGCGCTCCCCCGAGGAATACGCCAACCTGATCCTCGCCTACGCCAACGGCGCGCCGCTGCGCCTGAAGGATGTCGCCGAGATCGTCGACGGCGCCGAGAACGAGCGCCTGGCGGCCTGGGCCAACCAGAACCAGGCGGTGTTGCTGAACATCCAGCGCCAGCCGGGGGCCAACGTCATCGAGGTAGTGGACCGGATCAAGCAGATGCTGCCGTCGATCACCGACAACCTGCCGGCCGGCCTCGACGTGGTGGTGCTCACCGACCGCACCCAGACCATCCGCGCCTCGGTCAAGGACGTGCAGCATGAGCTGCTGATCGCCATCGCCCTGGTGGTGATGGTCACGTTCCTGTTCCTGCGCCGGGTCAGCGCGACCATCATTCCGTCGGTCGCGGTGCCGCTGTCGTTGATCGGCACCTTCGGCGTGATGTACCTGGCCGGCTTCTCGATCAACAACCTGACCCTGATGGCGCTGACCATCGCCACCGGTTTCGTGGTGGACGATGCCATCGTCATGCTGGAGAACATCGCCCGCCATATCGAGGAAGGGGAGACGCCGTTGCAGGCGGCGCTCAAGGGCGCCCGGCAGATCGGTTTCACCCTGATTTCGCTGACTTTCTCGCTGATCGCGGTATTGATCCCGCTGCTGTTCATGGCCGATGTCGTGGGGCGGCTGTTCCGCGAATTCGCCATCACCCTGGCGGTGGCGATCCTGATTTCCCTGGTGGTGTCCCTGACCCTGACGCCGATGATGTGCGCGCGCTTGCTCAAGCGCGAGCCGAAGGAAGAAGAGCAGGGCCGTTTCTACCGTGCCAGTGGTGCCTGGATCGACTGGATGATCGAGCATTATGGCCGCGGCCTGCAGTGGGTCCTGCGGCACCAGCCGCTGACCTTGCTGGTGGCGGTGGCGACCCTGGGCCTGACCGTGCTGCTGTATCTGGTGGTGCCCAAGGGCTTCTTCCCGGTGCAGGACACCGGGGTGATCCAGGGTATTTCCGAGGCGCCGCAGTCGATTTCCTTCACCGCCATGAGCCAGCGCCAGCAGGAACTGGCCGCGCTGGTTCTCGAAGACCCGGCGGTGGAAAGCCTGTCGTCCTATATCGGTGTCGATGGCGACAACGCGACGCTGAACAGCGGTCGCCTGCTGATCAACCTCAAGCCCCACGGCGAGCGCGACCTCACCGCGGCCCAGGTGATCGCCCGCCTGCAACCACGGGTCGACCGCCTCAGCGGCATCCGCCTGTTCATGCAGCCGGTGCAGGACCTGAGCATCGAGGACCGGGTCAGCCGCACCCAGTACCAGTTCAGCCTGTCTTCGCCGGATGCCGAGTTGCTGTCGACGTGGAGCGACACCCTGGTGCAGACCCTGCAACAGCGGCCGGAACTCACCGACGTTGCCAGTGACTTGCAGGACAAGGGCCTGCAAGTCTTCTTGGTGATCGACCGCGACGCCGCCAGCCGCCTCGGCGTGACCGTCTCGGAAATCACCAATGCGCTGTATGACGCCTTTGGCCAGCGGCAGATTTCCACCATCTACACCCAGGCCAGCCAGTACCGCGTGGTGCTGCAGGCCGCCGCCGCGTCGAGTATCGGGCCCAAGGTGCTGGACCAGATCTACGTCAAGACCACCGACGGCGCGCAGGTCCGGCTGTCGGCCCTGGCGCGCGTCGAGGAACGTCAGGCGCAACTGGCTATCGCTCATATCGGCCAGTTCCCGGCGGTGATGATGTCGTTCAACCTGGCCGAAGGCGTATCCCTGGGCGAGGCGGTGCAGGTCATCGAGCAGGTGCAGAAGGACATCGGCATGCCGCTGGGCGTGCAGACCCGCTTCCAGGGTGCGGCCGAGGCCTTCCAGGCGTCGCTGTCGAGCACGCTGCTGCTGGTGCTCGCCGCCGTGGTAACCATGTACATCGTGCTCGGCGTGCTCTACGAGAGCTACATTCACCCGATCACCATCCTCTCGACCCTGCCGTCGGCGGCGGTGGGCGCCTTGCTGGCGCTGATCCTCACCGGCAATGACCTAGGGATGATCGCCATCATCGGCATCATCCTGCTGATCGGTATCGTCAAGAAAAACGCGATCATGATGATCGACTTCGCTCTCGAAGCCGAACGCCACCAGGGCATGGACCCGCAGACCGCGATCTACCAGGCCGCGCTGCTGCGTTTCCGGCCGATCCTGATGACCACCCTGGCGGCGTTGTTCGGCGCCGTGCCGCTGATGCTCGCCACCGGTTCCGGCGCCGAGCTGCGCCAGCCGCTGGGCCTGGTGATGGTCGGCGGGCTGCTGGTCAGCCAGGTCCTCACGCTGTTCACCACACCGGTGATCTACCTGTACTTCGATCGCCTGGCGCGCCGTTTCAAACCTGAACAGAACGTTGTGGAGGAAGCGGTGTGATCAGCCTTCGCAACCCTGCTCGTAGCGTGCAGCTTGTCATCTGGAGCTGCCCTTGAACCTGTCCGGCCCGTTTATCCGTCGCCCGGTGGCGACCATGCTGCTGAGCCTGGCGATCTTGCTGCTGGGCGGTGTCAGCTTCGGCCTGTTGCCGGTGGCGCCGCTGCCGAAGATGGACTTCCCGGTGATCGTGGTCTCGGCCAGCCTGCCGGGCGCCAGCCCCGAGGTCATGGCGGCGACGGTGGCGACGCCGCTGGAACGCAAGTTGGGCACCATCGCCGGCGTCACCACCCTGACCAGCAGTTCCAGCCAGGGCTCGACCCGGGTGATTCTCGGCTTCGACCTGGACCGTGACATCGACGGCGCCGCGCGGGAAGTGCAGGCGGCGATCAACGCCACGCGCAACCTGTTGCCCAGCGGCATGCGCAGCATGCCCACCTACAAGAAGATCAACCCGTCGCAGGCGCCGATCATGGTGCTGTCGCTGACCTCCGAAGTGTTGCAGAAAGGGCAGTTGTACGATTTGGCGTCGACCATCCTGTCCCAGAGCCTGTCCCAGGTGTCCGGGGTCGGCGAGGTGCAGATCGGCGGCAGCTCGCTGCCGGCGGTGCGCATCGAGCTGGAGCCGAAACGGCTCACTCAGTACGGCTTGTCCCTGGACGACGTGCGCGAGACGGTGGCAGCGGCCAACCAGCGCCGGCCCATGGGCTTCGTCGAGGATGCCGGCCGCAACTGGCAGGTGCGCGCCAATGACCAACTGGAAAAAGCCAAGGACTACGAGCCGCTGGTGATCCGTTACCAGAACGGTTCGGTGCTGCGCCTGAGCGATGTGGCGAAAGTCACCGACGGCGTGGAAAACCGCTACAACAGCGGCTTCTTCAACGACGACGAGGCGGTGCTGCTGGTGATCAACCGCCAGACCGGCGCCAACATCATCGAGACCGTGGAGCAGATCAAGGCGCAGTTGCCGGCGCTGCAGTCGCTGCTGCCGTCCAGCGTCCAGTTGAACATCGCCATGGACCGCTCGCCGGTGATCAAGGCGACCCTCAAGGAAGCCGAGCACACCCTGTTGATCGCGGTGGTGCTGGTGATCCTGGTGGTCTACCTGTTCCTCGGCAATTTCCGCGCTTCGCTGATCCCGACGCTGGCGGTGCCGGTGTCGCTGGTGGGCACCTTCGCGGTGATGTACCTGTGCGGTTTCTCGCTGAACAACCTGTCACTGATGGCGCTGATCCTCGCTACCGGATTGGTGGTGGACGACGCCATCGTGGTGCTGGAGAACATTTCCCGGCATATCGAGGACGGCCAGCCGCCGATGCGCGCGGCCTACCTCGGGGCCAAGGAAGTGGGGTTCACCCTGCTGTCGATGAACGTGTCGCTGGTGGCGGTGTTCGTCTCGATCCTGTTCATGGGCGGCATTGTCAATGCGCTGTTCCGCGAGTTCTCCATCACCATGGCGTCGGCGATCATTGTCTCGCTGGTGGTGTCGCTGACCCTGACCCCGATGCTCTGCGCCCGCTGGCTCAAGCCCCATGCCCACGACGCCGGACAGACCCGCCTGCAACGCTGGAGCGACAGCCTGAACCGACGCATGATCGCCGGCTACGACCGCAGCCTCGGCTGGGCGCTGCGCCATCGCAAGCTGACCTTGTTCAGCCTGCTGCTGGCCATCGGCGTGAATATCGCGCTGTATGTGGTGGTGCCCAAGACCCTGATGCCGCAGCAGGATACCGGCCAGTTGCAGGGCTTCATCCGCGGCGACGACGGCCTGTCGTTCACCGTGATGCAGCCGAAAATGGAAATCTACCGCCGCGCCTTGCTCGCCGATCCGGCGGTGCAGAGCGTGGCCGGCTTTATCGGCGGCAACAGCGGCACCAACAACGCCATGGTGCTGGTGCGCCTCAAGCCGATTGCCGAGCGCAAGCTGGACGCGCAGAAGGTGATCGAGCGGCTGCGCAAGGAAATGCCACAGGTGCCGGGCGGCCGCTTGTTCCTGATGGCCGACCAGGACCTGCAACTGGGTGGCGGTGGCCGCGACCAGACCACTTCGCAGTACCTCTACACCTTGCAGAGCGGTGATTTGCAGGCGCTGCGCGAGTGGTACCCGAAAGTCGTCGCGGCGCTGCGCGCGCTGCCGGAACTGACCGCCATCGACGCCCGTGACGGCAGTGGCACCCAGCAGGTGACCCTGGTGGTCGACCGCGAGCAGGCCAAGCGCCTGGGCATCGACATGAGCATGGTCACCGCGGTGCTGAACAACGCCTACAGCCAGCGGCAGATCTCCACCATCTACGACAGCCTCAATCAGTATCAGGTGGTGATGGAGATCAACCCGAAATATGCCCAGGACCCCAGCACCCTGGAGCAGGTCGAGGTGATCACCGCCGATGGCGCGCGGGTGCCGCTGTCCACGTTCGCCCGCTACGAGAACAGCCTGGCCAACGACCGGGTCAGCCACGAAGGGCAGTTCGCCTCCGAGGACATCTCTTTCGATGTCGCCGAAGGCCACAGCCCCGACCAGGCCCTGGCCGCGGTGGAGCGGGCGGTGGCCAAGGTCGGCTTGCCGGAGTCGGTGATCGCCAAGCTTGGCGGCACCGCCGACGCCTTCAGCAAAACCCAGCAAGGCCAGCCGCTGATGATTCTTGGCGCCCTGGTGCTGGTGTACCTGGTGCTGGGCATCTTGTACGAAAGCTACATTCACCCGCTGACCATCCTCTCGACCCTGCCGTCGGCCGGGGTAGGGGCCTTGCTCACGCTCTACGTCACCGGCGGCGAGTTCAGCCTGATCTCGCTGCTGGGGCTGTTCCTGCTGATCGGCGTGGTCAAGAAAAACGCCATCCTGATGATCGACCTGGCGCTGCAACTGGAGCGTCACGAGGGCCTCGGCCCGGAAGAATCGATCCGCCGCGCCTGCCTGCTGCGCCTGCGACCGATCCTGATGACCACCCTGGCCGCGATTCTCGGCGCCTTGCCGCTGTTGCTCGGCACCGCCGAAGGCTCGGAAATGCGCCAGCCGCTGGGCGTGACCATCATCGGCGGCCTGGTCTTCAGCCAGATGCTCACGCTTTACACCACCCCGGTGGTCTACCTCTATCTGGACCGTCTGCGCCATCGCTTCAACCGCTGGCGCGGAGTGCGGACCGACGCTGCCCTGGAAACCCCGCTATGAGTCAACCTGTCTTGCTTTCCGATTCTTCGCTGCTGCGCCTGCTTGGCGCCCGGGGCTCGCGCCTGCTGGCGGCCAGCCTGTGCGTGGCGATGCTCAGCGCTTGCACCTTGAGTCCCGATTACCAGCGCCCGGAGATGAATACCGCGGTGCCGTTCAAGCATGCCGAAGGCTGGACCCAGGCCAACCCGTCCGACGCGCTGGCCCGCGGCGCCTGGTGGGAGCTGTACGGCGACGCGCAACTGAACGCGCTGGTCGAGCAGCTCAATGCCAGCAACCAGACCGTGCGCCAGTACGAGGCCCAGTACCGTCAGGCCCAGGCCCTGGTGCGCAGTTCCCGCGCGTCGCTGTTCCCCAGCCTCGACCTCAGCGCCGGCAAGACCCGTTCCAGCCAGGGCACCGGCAGCAGCAGTTCGAGCCTGAGCAACAACAGCAGCGGCATCCGCGACACCTACAGCACCCAGTTGGGCGTCAGTTGGGAAATCGACCTGTGGGGCAAGCTGCGTGAAGGCCTGAATGCCAACGAGGCGAGTGCCGAAGCGAGCCTGGCCGACATGGCGGCGATGCGCTTGAGCCTGCAGTCCGAGCTGGTGCAGAACTACCTGCAACTGCGGGTGATTGACGAACAGAAGCGCCTGCTCGAAGCAACCCTGGCGACCTATCAGCGCTCGCTGAAAATGACCCAGAACCAGTACAAGGCGGGGGTTTCCGGCAAGGACGCGGTGGCCCAGGCGCAAACCCAGCTCAAGAGCACCGAGGCTGACCTGGTGGACCTGGTCTGGCAGCGCGCGCAACTGGAAAACGCTATCGCCGTGCTGATGGGCAAGCTGCCGGCGGAGTTCGCCCTGGCGCCGACCACCACGATCCCGGGGTTGCCGCAGATTCCGCTGGAATTGCCCTCGCAACTGCTGGAGCGG
This sequence comes from Pseudomonas sp. 20P_3.2_Bac5, assembly GCF_025466035.1. Lineage (NCBI taxonomy): Bacteria > Pseudomonadati > Pseudomonadota > Gammaproteobacteria > Pseudomonadales > Pseudomonadaceae > Pseudomonas > Pseudomonas sp. 20P_3.2_Bac5. The sequence goes on from NZ_JANLOA010000015.1 coordinate 28,080, forward strand.
CGTCCCGATATCGCCTCGGCCGAGCGCAAGGTCATGGCGGCTAACGCCGGAATCGGTGTTGCCCGCGCCGCTTACTTCCCGGATTTGAGCCTGAGCTTGAGCGGTGGCTACAGCAGTAGCACCTTCAGCAACTGGATCAGCTTGCCGAACCGCTTCTGGTCGGTGGGCCCGAGCCTGGCCATGACCCTGTTCGATGCCGGCAAGCGTTCGGCGGAAGTCGACCGTACCGTGGCGGTGTACGACCAGACCGTGGCGCAGTACCGGCAGACCGTACTGGATGGTTTCCGCGAAGTGGAAAACTACCTGGTCCAGCTCAAGGTCTACGGCGACGAGGCGAATGTGCGCCAGGAGGCGCTGGAATCGGCGCGTGAATCGCTGCGCCTGACCGAGAACCAGTACCGGGCAGGGCTGATCGGCTATCTGGATGTGGTCAACGTGCAGACCACCGCCCTCAGCAACGAGCGAAGTGCGCTGACCCTGTTGCAGGGTCGGTTGGTGGCCAGCGTGCAGTTGATCGCGGCCTTGGGCGGTGGCTGGGATGCGCAACAGGCGTTTACCGAGGAGTGATCCGCCGCCGTCGCCAAGCGTCGGCCACGCATGATTCTGTGGGAGCGGCCCTTCGCGGCTAACAGCTCCCACAGTTCCGCGCCAAATCACCCTTCACCAACCGGCTGAAACTCCGTGCGTTTCGCGAAAGGTTGAGTACAATCATCGGCTTTTATGGGCTGGCAAATTGCCCTATCCAGCCCCATTCGTGGAAAGCCTCATGTTGATTGGCAGTTACTCACCTACTCTGGTCGTCATCTCTCTGTGTGTGGCGATCCTGGCTTCCTACACCGCCCTTGACCTCACCGGACGCCTGGCCACGGCCAAGGGGCGGGCGGTCTATCTGTGGATGGGCGGTGGCGCGCTGGCCATGGGCATGGGCATCTGGTCGATGCATTTCATCGGCATGCTTGCCTTCAGCCTGCCGATCCAGTTGGGCTACGACCTCACCCTGACCGTGCTGTCGCTGGTCATCGCCGTACTGTCTTCGGGCTTTGCCCTGTGGCTGGTCAGCCAGACCAGCCTGCCGCTACACATGTTGCTGCTGGGCGCCGGGATCATGGGCGCGGGTATCAGTTGCATGCACTACACCGGCATGGCGGCGCTGCGCATGCAGCCGGGTATCGAGTACGACGTGGCGCTGTTTGGCCTGTCGCTGCTGATCGCAGTCGGGGCGTCGATGGCGGCGCTGTGGATCGCCTTCCGCCTGCGCCGCCACACGCCCTATGTACGCCAGATACGCGGCGGGGCGGCGGTGGTCATGGGCGTGGCGATTGTCGGCATGCACTACACCGGCATGGCCGCGGCGAACTTCCCCGAGGGCAGTTTCTGCGGCGCCTTCAACGAGGGCGTGAGCGGCGATGGCCTCGATTATCTGGTGCTGATCACCACCCTGGCGGTGCTTGCCGTGGCCCTGTTGACCTCGGTGCTGGACGCCCGTCTCGAGGCGCGCACCGCTGATCTGGCGCGCTCGCTGACCCTCGCCAACCAGGAACTCACCCAACTGGCGCTGCACGACACCCTGACCGGCTTGCCCAACCGCACCCTGCTGGCCGACCGCATCGACCAGGCGATGAGCAAAGTGGCGGAACATGGCGGTTGTTTTGCGCTGATGTTCATCGATCTGGACGGCTTCAAGCCGGTCAACGATGCCTTCGGCCACCACACCGGTGACCAGTTGCTCAAGGAAGTCGCCCTGCGCCTGCGCGGCCATCTGCACAGCCAGGACACCCTGGCGCGGATCGGCGGTGACGAATTCGTCCTGCTGGTTGAGCTGGAAGATCCGGACGACGCGGTCAGCGTCGCGGCAAAACAGGTCAATCTGGTCTCCCGTTCCTTCCGCGTGGCGGAGCAGAGCCTGCAGATTTCCGCCAGCATCGGCATCGTGCTCTATCCCGGCAACGGCAACGACCAGCACGAGTTGCTGCGTAACGCCGACGCCGCCATGTACCACGCCAAGAACGCGGGCAAAAACGGCTACAGCTTCTTCGACGTATCGATGAACAGCAACGCGCGCCTGCAACTGCAATTGCTCCAGGATTTGCGCACGGCGGTGGAGCAGAAGCAGTTCCGGCTGTTCTACCAGCCCAAGTTCGACGCCGTGGGCCGCCATCCGATCGGTGCCGAGGCGCTGGTGCGCTGGGACCACCCGAGCATGGGCCTGCTGCTGCCGGACCGCTTCATCGTCCTCGCGGAAAAGACCGGCCTGATCATCCCCATTGGCGAATGGGTGCTGGAAGAAGCCTGCCGGCAGATGCGCATCTGGTTCGACCAGGGCCATAGCGACTGGCGCATTGCGGTCAACCTCTCGGCCATCCAGTTCTGCCATGCCGGACTGGTCGACAGCGTGGCCGCGGCGCTCGAACGCAACAACCTGCCGCCCAACAGCCTGACCCTGGAAATCACCGAAACTACCGCCATGCACGATGCCGACGCCAGCCTCTGCGTGCTGCAGCGGCTGTCGGACATGGGCGTGGATTTGTCGATCGATGACTTTGGCACCGGCTATTCGAGCCTGATGTACCTCAAGCGTCTGCCGGCCAACGAGCTGAAGATCGACCGCGGTTTCGTCCGCGACCTGGAGCACGACAGCGATGATGCGGCGATCGTCTCGGCAATCGTCGCCCTGGGGCAGGCTTTGGGTTTGCGGATCGTTGCCGAAGGCGTGGAAACCGACCGTCAACAGGATTTCCTGACGCGGCTGGGCTGTGATTCGTTGCAGGGTTACTTGCTCGGCCAGCCGGTGCCGCCCGAGCGTTTTCTGAGTGATATCGAGAAGGTGATGACTAACCAGGCCCGACCCTGACGGTCAGGCGGTGCGCTGCAGGGCGCAGGACGGCTGGAAGGCTTCCAGTTCGTCCTCCACCGCTTCGATGATCCGTTCCACATCGTGAGCGGCCATGACGGTGGAGCAGGGGATGCCGGCAATGGCCAGCAAGGTTTCGCCGGTGGCGCGGTCGAACAGACGGGCAACCATGCTGCGCGGGGCGTCCATGGTGGCCTCGAAGCCCAGCGGATGGAAATGCCAGCGCATCATCTGGCATGCGCCTGGAAACGTGAGCTTGTTCATACAGGCCTCCTTGTATCGTGCTGCCGATAACCCTGAATGACATCCCGAATCTGGGCCTTTGGGGCCAGTGACTAACCATAGCAGCAATGGACAGCGTGAACGGGAATAATTCCCGGTTGTTTTTCCTGTTCCATGATGGGTGTCACATTCCGCTTTACCCGAAGGTGCAGGGCAAACGGTTTCTCTGTTGTTCGGGGCATGGCGACCGCTAGTCGGTCTGGCGCTGTGGGGTTTGGTTTTCCGACCGGCGGCTGTGAGTTCCCTGTTTCAGGTTCTTCGCGGGGTACTGGGGGATGGACTTTGGGATTGGGTATTGGTGCTGTGGGTTTATCCATAGCCCCCGGCCCCCCATGAAGGCCTGATTCAGCTCAGCAGCCCGGCAGCAATATTCAAGGTAAAGCCAAGAATGGCCGTGTTGAAGACGAAGCCGATCACCGAATGGGCCAGCACCACCCGGCGCATCCCGCGCCCCCCGACACCGATATCCGACGTCTGCACCGCGACGCTCAAGGTGAACGAAAAATAGTGGAAGTCCCAATAATCGGGATGGCGTTCACCGTCGGCGAAGCGCAGCAGCGGTTCACTGCCGTCATTGGTGTAGAACAGGCGCGCGTAATGCAGGCTGAAAATCGTGCCGATCAGCAGCCAGGAACCCGCGACCGTCAGCCCGGTGTAGCCGTAATGCAGGACCTTCTCCTGCCCGTGCAGATCACCACTGCCGGCCAGTTGCAGGGTCACCGCGGCGAGGCTGGCCACGGCGGCGATACTGACCACGAACAACACCAGCGCGGCGTTTTCGTCTTCGACATCGGCGGTGCGGCGCACGGTTTCAGGCGTGGCGCCGAGGGTCAGGCCCAGCACCAGCGCCAGGTAAAGCCAGACCGCGAGGTTCCAGCCCGCCAGCACATGCTGCACGGTGTCGCCTGCGGGGATAAAGAAACCGCCGAGAATCCCGATCAAGGCGGCGGCGCTCAGCCGTGGATGGGTATGAACCAGCTTGTGAAGTGCCATGTGAACTCGCTGCAGTGACGGATGCGCCAACTGTAGTCCTTCGGCGGCATTGTCGTCAGGCAAAAGGGCTTGCCCGAGCGGGTGCGCTCGGTCATCCTGCGCGCCTTCGGTTACCGCCCCCGCTGTCGAGGAACCCCACGGTTTGCCTGAGTCACTGCCCAACCCGCTGCTGCAATACCTCGCCCGGCTGGCGCCTTCCAGCCAGTTGACCATGAAGTACATCCTTCAGGACGCCGCCGACCGCCTCGGTTTCGACGGCATCGATATCGTCGAAGTGCCCTGGCACCAGCTCGATCCCGCGCACGTGACCGATCTGGTGGCGGTGTTGCGCAGCGATGGCTACGCGCCCAACAGCTCGTCGCTGTACGTCAACGCCATTCGCGGGGTGATGAACGAAGCCTGGCGCCTCGGCCTGATCGACCAGGAGCGCCTGCTGCGCATCCGCGAGGTCAAGGCGGTGCAGGGCACACGCCTGCCGGTGGGGCGCAACCTCAAGCGCACGTTGATTCGCGAACTGATGGACGTCTGCGCCGCCGACCCACGGCCGCAGGGGCTGCGTGATGCCGCGGTGATCGCCTTGCTCTACGGCACCGGCATGCGCAAGTCCGAGTCGGTCAACCTCGACCTGGCCCAGGTGGATTTCGCCGAGCGCAGCCTGCGGGTGCTGGGCAAGGGCAACAAACAACTGATCAAGTACGCGCCGGTCTGGGCCTTCGAAAAGCTCAATGCCTGGCTGGCGTTCCGCCGCGAGCAATTGCCGGCGGGCCAGGAAGACGACAGCTTCCTGTTCAACCGCATCCGTCGCGGTAGCCACATCACCCGCGAACGCATCACCAAGCACGCCATCTATTACATCGCCCGCCAGCGCGGTCAGCAGGTCGGCGTGAAGATCATGCCCCATGATTTCCGCCGGTCCTTCATTACCCGGGTGATCGAAGAACACGACCTGTCGATTGCCCAGAAACTGGCGCACCACAGCAACATCCAGACCACCGCCAACTACGACATGCGCGACGACAATGAACGGCGGCGAGCGGTGGATCGGTATGACTATTGAACAGGCGGTTCACTCATCGTCACGGCAACTTTCCTGCTTGGGATACCTGATATTTCTGTCAGTTTCAGGAACATTCGTGTTGCCCTAGCCTGAGCGTCACCAGCATCAGCAACGTTGATAGTTATCTGGTGACTTTTAATGACTCAGTCGAGGACCTGGTGCCATGACACACATCATCACGCGGCGTTGTGTCGCCTATCCATCGTGGGGATTGGCCGCGTTCAGATTCACGGCGCCAGTGGGATTTAAGTCCGGGATCGCAACTATTGTCATCCCGTCCGGAGAGTCCCAGCCTGATATCGAGATGGGCGTCACCAATGTTGAAATCATCAAAGCCTTGAACCGCAAGTAAGTGACGCATGCCCACGGTATTCATGGGCCAGGAAAAACCCGAGAAGTGGTCGGCATTCGGCTGCTGACTTCTCGGGTAAGCGTGGCGTGGGTTATTTAAATCGGTATGTTTCGCTGGATCATTCGATTGGCCTTTCACAGCACACTTTCACGTGTTCGATCAGTTGGCCAACTGTCGCGAAATCAATACTGACTTCATCGGGGATTTCAATGCTGAACTGATCCTCGACCATGATCAGGATCTCCAGTGCGTCCATCGAGTTGACGGCGAGGTCATCGTGAAAACGCTTGTCTCGCGTTACCTGGTTGTGGGGAAGGTGTTTTTTGTCGGCAACGATGGAATAGATGAGTGTTTCGGGATCGCTGGTTATGTTCATGATCATGCTCCGCAGTCCACAAGGGACAGGGCCATTTCAGCAGAGCCTGGGTTGAAGTAAAACTGACAGAAATATCAGTGGGTCATTGCTGAAGTGCGAGGCAAGTTCGTATTTGGTGATCTGACATGAGCGCCGCACCTGACATTTCTACCAGTATCCAGATAAGTGACCCAGGCGTAGCGTGTACTGAGGCTTCCGGCCGGAGGCTTGGATGATGCAGGAACATAAGGAGACTGAAATGAGCAACATTATTAAAAATGGCAAGTTCATCGATGGCCTGGACGGTTGGAAAGCTGATCGCCTGGTGGAAGTTGGCACGCATGAACAGACTAAATATGTGAATTTGAAACCGGGTACCCTTATTACCCAGCCGGACCTTCCCATCGATGGTGGCGTGACGTGGCTCTTCAGGCTTATCGCCTCCGCTTTCCCATTGACTGGAACACCGGTGGATTGGGCAACGCAGAAAACGACAATGCAATTGCAGACGCTCTCAAAAGGGGCGACAGAGCCACACGCGGATAAACCAATGATGAGCCTGCAATTCAACGATGGTGGAAACCAGGGTTGGTTCGCGTTCAAGCCTATCCCTGCCTATTCCAGTTGGGGCGGCGCCGGGTTCGTGGTTGATGTTCCTCCTGAAGCCAAGTTTGTAACCGTGAGGTTGAATTACCCGGCTGCAGACGGCCAGCCCGGTGCACCTATCGCGATTAGCAACATTGATCTGAGCAAGAACTGATCAAGGAACGGTGTGTGCTGAGAGGGCTTATCCACTCCGATCGTTGTTGCGCGTTGTTCAGCGTCTAATGAATGCTAGAAGCCAGTTCAAAGATTGGCATATACATCAGGATCACGATCAGCCCTATCAGCAGTCCGATAAACGTCATCAGCAGCGGTTCGAACAAACGCACGAACCACTCGATCCAGCGCCCGATCTCGGCGTCATAGAAGTCCGCGCTGCGCTCCATCATCTGGCCGACGTTGCCCGACTGTTCACCCGCCCGCAGCAAGCGCAGCGACACCGGCGTGACCAATTCGCCAGCCTCCAGCGCCGCTGACAGCGACACACCTTCGCGCACCCGCTCGCACGCCTGATCGAGGCGCTCGGCGGCGCTGCTGCCGAGCAGGCCGCGGGCCATGCCCATGGCCGTGAGAATCGGGATGCCGCCTTGCAGCAAGATGCCCAGCGAACGGTAGAACCGCGCCAGTTCGTACATCACCAGCCGACGGTGCAACGCGGGCAAGCGCTGCAATTGCCGCCCCAGCCAGCGCCGCACCGGCGGCTGGCGCTGGAGCAGCGCGAGGGCCAGCGACAGCCCGACGCAACCAGCCAGCAGTTCGGTCTGCTGCCGTTGCAGAAACAACCCCGCGTACATCAGCCACTGCGACAGCCACGGCAGGTTGCTGCCCAGCCCTTCGAACACCAGGCTGAAGCGCGGCACCACGTAGCCGAGCAGGAACAGCACCACTCCGCCGCCCACCAGCAATAGCAACAGCGGGTAGATCGAGGCACTGACGATCTTCTGCCGCACCTCGTCCAGGCGCTGGCGGTAGCCGACATAGCGGCGCAAGGCTTCGGCCAGGGCGCCGGTCTTTTCGCTGGACTGCACCAGCGCCACGTACAGCGGAGGGAAAACCGCGGGCAACTGCGCCAGCGCCTGGGAGCAGGATTTGCCCTCGTACAGCAGGCGCACCAGGGCATCGAGGGTCTTGCGTGCCTGGGGCGCGTTTTCTTTTTCCGCCAGGCTTTGCAGGGCATCGATCAGTGGCAGGCCGGCGTCCAGCAGGGTGCCCAACTCCTGGCTGAACAGCAGCAGGTCAAAGTGTTCGCGCCGCGGCCGGCGCAGGCGTGCGAAGCGCTCGGCACTGCTCGCGCTGAGCACCCGCAAGCCTTGCCGCTCGGCCTGTTCGCGGGCCTGGGTAAGGTCCGCGGCGTCGACCTCGAGGGCGATCACCCCGGCCTTGCCCAACGCTTTCAGCTTGAATCGCATGGCAGCGCCTCCTACTGCCAACTGGCGATTTCGGCGTTTTCGCCGTCGCCACCGGGCTGGCCGTCCTTGCCGAGCGAAAGCAGGTCGTACTCGGCGTTCTCGCCGGGGTAGCGATAGATGTAGGCATGGCCCCACGGATCATCGGGCACTTTCTTCTGCAAATACGGCCCGGACCAGCGTGCCTCGTCGCTGGGGGCGCTGACCAGCGCCTGCAGTCCCTGCTCGGAAGACGGATAGCGGCCGACTTCCAGCCGGTACAGGTCCAGCGCCTTGCCCAGCCCTTCGATCTGCGCTCGCGCCACCTTGGCTTCCGAGCGGCCCAACTGGCTGAAGTAGCGGGGTGCGACGATCCCGGCCAGCAGACCCAGGACCACCAGCACCACCAGCAGTTCGAGCAGGGTGAAGCCGTGTTGCGTGCGACGTTGTCGGTTCATGGCCGGGGCCTCCTCCAGAGCGTGTGAGATGGCTTATGCAAAGGCCGTGCGCGTCTGCGCCGGGGCCCGTGGCGCCGCGCTCCGGCGGGCGGCACAGTGCTTGCGTTGACCTCTCCACGCCCGCCCCGAACGGGGCATAACCCCCACTTTCTGGGGAAAACCGGGAGGAGACGATCATGCGTATCGTGACCACCGCACTGCTGGCCTGGCTGGCCAGCGTCCAGCCGGCCCAGGCCGACGTGTACATCTCCGTCAGCGCCAGTGGCGCCTATGTCCTGTCCAACGTTCACCAACAGGGGCGGCACTACCAGCGCGTCATCGCCGAACCCGGGCTGGTCGCGAGCCGCGCGGAACTGGTGACCGGCAAGCCTTATGCCGAACTGATCGCCGCCGCCGCCAAGGCCAACGACCTGCCAGAGGCCTTGCTGCATGCGGTGGTCCAGGCCGAATCGCGCTACGACGCCAATGCCCGCTCCGGTTCCGGGGCCATGGGCCTGATGCAACTGATGCCGGAGACGGCGAAGGAGCTGGGGGTGAGCAACGCCCTGGACCCTGCGGCCAACCTTGACGGTGGCGCGCGATATCTCAAGCGCATGATGAAACTGTTCGACAACGACATCGCCTTGGCCGTCGCCGCATACAACGCCGGGCCGGATGCAGTGCTGAGCCGGGGCAGGGTGATACCGCCGTTTGCCGAGACGCAGCGGTATGTGCCGGAGGTGTTGCGGCATTACCGGCGGTTGCGGGGGGAGTGAGGGGTTTATTCGGGGAGTCGGGGGTGCCCAAAGGCGCTAGC
>NZ_JANLOA010000029.1:0-37035 GCF_025466035.1 Pseudomonas sp. 20P_3.2_Bac5
TACCTGAAAAACCCCCTGAACCCATACCAGACCGGCAACCCCAACCCAACCCACGCCAGCGCATCCCACCAACCATCCCCAAGCAGCGCCGCAAACAACCCCGCCGCCCCGAGCACCCCGATCAACAGCGGCATGCCAAACACCTTCATGTTCATCGCGCCCCCTCCGCGACCGAGCGCCGGCGCACCCACCAGAGATACAGCCCGCTACCCAGCACGATGATGGTCAGCACATCCAGCGCCGCCCACAGAATCTGCATCGGCCGGCCGCCGTAGTCGCCAAAGTGCAGCGGCTGCGACAGGCCCATGGCGTCCATGTACCACGGCCGCTCGCCCACGGCGGTGACCGCCAGGGTGCTGGCGTCGATCAGTACCGGTGTCAACAGATGGGCGGTCAGGTGGCTGCTGCCCTTCATGAACACCGCGTAGTGGTGCTCACTGGAGAAGCGTGTGCCGGGGAAGGCGATGAAGTCCGGCGTCATGCCCGGCGCAGCGTCGGCGGCGATATCCAGCACCCGGCTGACCGGCGCCAGCTCGGTCAGCGGCGGTGCATCACGGTACGGCGCGACCATTGCCGTCAGGCTGTCGTTGCGCCAGGCGGCGATCACCAAGTCTGACAGCGCGCTGATTACCCCGGTGACGCCGACCACCAGCGCCCAGGTCAGGGTGACGATGCCGATCAGGTTGTGCAGGTCGAGCCAGCGCAGCCGCCGCGATTTTTCGTGGCGCACCGTGGCGAAGTCCAGCCGGCGCATGAACGGCGCATAGAGCACCACGCCGGAAATGATCGCGACGACGAACAGCACGCCCATGAACGCCAGCAGCAGCTTGCCCGGCAAGCCGGCGAACATGTCCACGTGCAGGCGCAGCATGGTCATCATGAAACCGCCGTTGGCCGAGGGCATTTCCACGACTTCGCCGGTGCGCGCGTCGAGCATGAAGGTGTGTGATGAGTTGGGCTCGGTGCCGGCGGTGGCGGCCATGATCGCCACCACGCCGTTGCTGTCGTCTTCGTCCCAGCCGAAGTACTGCATCACCTCGCCCGGACGATGGGCCTCGGCCTTGAGCACAAGCTGCGCGAGGTCCAGTTTCGGGGTGTCGGCGGGCATCACCTTCAGCTCGGGTGCGTCGCCCAGCAGGTGGTCGATTTCATGGTGGAAGATCAGCGGCAGGCCGGTGACTGCCAGTAGCAGCAGGAACAGGGTGCTGATGAGGCTGGTCCAGGTGTGGATCGCGGACCAGCGGCGGATGGTTTTGGCTTGCATGGGGTTGGCTAACCGTCGGTAGAAAGCGGGACAGGTCTGCGCCTGTTTTGCAGATAATCGTGACGGTTCGGCGCCCCGACAAGCTCGCTCCTACAGGGAGATGCGATCACCTGTAGGAGCGAGCTTGTCGGGGCGCCGAACCGTCGCGATGGGAGCTTAGAACTCCAACTGAGCCGAGAACTGCACAGTCCGTGGATCACCCAGGTAGAAGCTGTTCAGCCAATATTCCTTGTTCGCCAGGTTGGCGACGTTGACGCGGAAGGTCACATCGTTTTCCGCCACATGGGTCTTGTAGCGCGCACCCGCGTCGAAGGTGGTGAACGACGGCAGGCTCACGTGGTTGGCTTCGTCGGCGTATTGCTTGCCGGTGTAGTAGGCGCCACCGGTCAGCGCCAGGCCTGGCACTGCATCCACGTCGTACTCGGCGTAGACCTTGGCCAGTTGCTTGGCGACGTTGGTCGGAGCGTTGCCTTCGTTGGCGGTGATGGCGGTCTTCTTGACCTGCGGATCCAGCAGGGTGATACCACCGACCACGGTCAGCTCAGGCAGCACTTTGCCGGTCACGCTGAACTCCATGCCGTTGTTTTCCTGGCGGCCGTCCTGGGTGTAGAGCCCGGCGCTGTTCTTGTAGTTGTTCGGCTTGTCGATGTTGAAGAAGGCCAGGGTGAGCAGGGTGTCGCCCACGGTCGCCTTCGCGCCGATTTCATACTGTTCGCTGATCTGCGGCGCCAGCGCCTGACCGGCGTTGATCGCATCGCTTGGCGCTACGCCGCCGGCCTGCAGGCCTTCGATGTAGGTGGCGTAGGTGGTCAGCCAGGGCACTGGCTTGTAGATAAGCGAGATGTTTGGCGAAGTCTTGCTCTTGTTGTACTTGGTTTCGGTCTCCGGCGTGCCGAAGGCCTTGGCGTAGACGAACTCGTTGGTGTAGCTCTTGATCTGGGTCTGGGTCACGCCAAGGATGGTCGACCACTGCTCGTTGAAGGTGATGATGTCGCCGAGCAGGAAGTTATTGGTTTCCGCGCTGTTGGCCAGGCGCTGGTCGCCATGACCGATGGACCAGCCGGGCTTGGTCACTTGCGGCCGCTCGCTGATCGGCAGGGTGCCCACCGGAGACTGGTACTGCAAATCCAGAGACGGGATGTGGTCCTCGTACTGTTTAACCCGGGTGGTGTTGCCCTGGTAGCCCACGGTCAGCTTGTGGTCCAGCGGGCCGGTGGCGAAGGCGGCATCGAGGAACAGCGAGCCGGATTTTTCTTCGGTTTCGATCGGCGCGAACGCGTACAGCGGCTGGCTGTAGGTGGTGGCGCTGGTCAGCGTCGGACCGGTGTAGGTGAACTCATCGGTGTACTGCTGGGCCGCGAAGGCCGCACGCACGGTGAAGGTGTCGTTCAGGCGCCAGTTGGCGCGCACGCCGGCCTTGTCGGTTTCGTTGTCGGAGAACGACCATTTCTGGCTGTACAGCTTGTCGTTTTTCAGCGACGAAGCATCAGGCCGCTCGATACCCGGCGCGACATACCAGTAGCTGCTCAGCCCATGCACCTGGTTGCGGCGGTGGGAGGCGTCGAACTGGATCTGCAGGTCGTCGTTGACGTTCCAGTCCAGTGCCGCGCTGATCATTTCGCGGCGGTGCTTCTGCAGATCGATGGCGGTCTCGCCGTCCTGCGCCAGCACATTCAGGCGGTAGGCGAACACGCCGGCGTCGTCGATCTTGCCGCCGAAGTCGCCATGCAGGTAGTAGTTTTCGCCGCCGGCGTTGCCGAGGGTGACGCTGTTGTAGCGCTCGTAGGTCGGGCGCTTGAGCACGTAGTTGACCAGGCCGCCGGGCGTGCCCGGGCCATACAGGAAGCCGGTCAGGCCGGTGATGATTTCCAGTTGCTCGGTGTCTTCGATGAAGTTGCCGGCATCGGCGCCGTTGCTGAAGCGCAGGCCGTCGTTGGCGATGTTCATGTTGCCGGAGCCGCTGAAGCCGCGGATCGCGACGGCGCTGGCATAACCGGCGGCGCGTGGCCCGTAGAGCTGGGTGGCGGGGTTGCGCTTGAACACGTCGTCGAGGCTGGTGGTCTGGGTGTTCTTGAGGAATTCCTGTGACACCACGCTCATGGAGTAGGGCGTGTCTTGCAGCTTCATGGCGCCGAGGGCACCGACGTTCTTGACGGTTTCTGCGCGATAGCCGGCGGCGGCGCTGCCGTCAGCGGCGGCGACCTTGGCATTGATATCGGTGTTGGGCAGGGCGATGGCGTTTTCTTCCACGGCCACCAGGCTGTAAGTCCCGGCACTGCTCTGTTGCAGTTGCAGGCCGCTGCCGCGCAGGGCCTGTTGCAGGGCGCCGACGGCGTCGTACTGGCCTTTGACCGGGGCCGAGGTGCGCCCGCTGGCCAGCGCCGGGTCCAGGGTCAGGGCAATGCCGGCCTGGCTGGCGATCTGGTTCAGGGTGGTGGCCAGCGGCGCGGCCGGCAGGTTGTAGCTGCGCAGGTTGCCGGCCTGTTCGGCGGCGATCAGCGGGGTGCTGGCCAACGGTGCGGCGATGGCAATGGCCACGGCCAGCAGACTTGGACGCAGGAAGCTTTCGATTGAGCGGGTCATGCGGGTCCTCGACGGGATATGTGCTAACTAGCCTCCTTGCCGAGCGAGAATTGAAAAGTGATAGGGCTGGATGAAAATATTTTCGATTTAGATTTCGCTGGGGCAGCGACCTGATCGCCGACACGTCAGCGATCAGCTCAGAAGTGGTTATTTGTCGCCGCGCGCCATCACCGTCACCCACCACGGCGTCCGCTGCTGCACCTGCACCGGCAGGGTCGGCAACAGCGATTTCAGCGCCAGGTCGGTGTCATGCAGCGGGAAGCTGCCGGTGATGCGCAAATCGGCGACTTCGGGCGCAACGCCCAGGTAACCGGCGCGATAACGCCCCAGTTCGCCCAGCAGGTCGCCCAGCCGCACGTTGTCCACCACCAGCATGCCGCGGGTCCAGGCGTCGGCGCCGGGCTTGAGGGTGTTGATGCGACCCAATTGGTCGTGGCTCATCAACACTTCCTGGCCTTCATGCACGATCTGCTCGTCGCCGCTGTCCTGCGGCTTGGCGGCCACGGCCGACTGCAACACGCTCAGGCGCGTGCCATCGCCTTCCAGACGCACCAGGAAGCGCGTGCCCAACGCCCGCATGCGGCCATCATCGGTGGCGACGACGAACGGACGGAGGTCGTTGGCCTTGTGCCCGGTCTCGATGGAAATCTCGCCGTCGTGCAGCACGATCAGGCGTTCGTTCTCGGTGAAGCGGATGTCCACCGCCGAATGGGTGTTCAGGCTGATCAGCGTGCCGTCGTCCAAGCGCAGGCTGCGCTGTTCGCCGGTGGCGGTGCGCTGGTCGGCCAGCCAGTAACCCAAAGTCTGGTGGGCGTTGACCCAACTGAGCAGGCCGCCCACCAGCAACAGGCTGGCGAGCCCGCCGCCGAGCTTGCGCACGCGCTGGCGCAGGCTCACACGGGATTGCATCAGGGCTTTGCGCGCCGGGCCCGCGGCGGCGGCGAAACGCTGGTCGAGCATGCCCAGTTGCAGCCAGGCGCGGGCGTGTTCTTCGCTGGCGGCATGCCAGCGCTCGAAGTCGGCGCGTTCCTGGGCGTTGCCGCTGCCGGCATCCAGGCACAGTTGCCAGGCGATGGCGGCATCGAGCACACCGGCGGAAACCGGTCGGGCGTTCAGCGCGCTCATGTTGGCTCGCCGTACAGCGCGATGTAGCACTGGCGCATGCCTTGGGCGAGGTACTGGCGCACCCGCGGCACGGAGACGCCGAGTTTGGCGGCGATCTCGGCGTGCGTCATGCCGTCCAGGCGGTTGTACAGGAACGCCGCGCGGGCCTTGCTCGACAGCTTGCCGAGCAGGCGGTCGATGGCCTTGAGGTCTTCGAGGATCAGCAGCAGCGCTTCGGGGGACGGTTGTTCGGCCTCGGGCACCACCAGCAGCTCTTCCAGATACGCCTGCTCCAGCGCCGTGCGGCGGAAATGGTCGAACAGCAGGCCCTTGGCCACGGCCATGAGGAACGCCCGCGGCTGGCGCGGAGTCGGCAACTCGTCGCGACCGAGCAGGCGCACGAAGGTGTCCTGGCTCAGGTCTTCGGCGCGCTCGGCGCTGGCAAGGTTGCGGCGCAACCAGGCGAGCAGCCAGCTGCGGTGGTCGCGGTACAGCGCACCGACCAGCTCGTTGTGAGGGCTAGGCACGGACGACAAGGCGTTCCCCGGAAAAAGAAAGTGTTAACTAACGAGAATTATTCGCGATTGTGTCAGAGCCGGTGGCGCTGTGCAATTAACGCTCATCGGATTCAGCGCTTTCGGGGAGGGGCGATTACAGGCCGTGGCTTTGCTGGCGTTTGCGCCGCCAGGCCTGGAGGCGTTGCTCCAGCAGCTTCGGGCTGTCCAGTTGCTGGCGCCGCGCCTGGCTAAAGAGGATCAGCGCCAGCTCCGCAGTGACCTGGGCGTCGGCGCTGGCGTTGTGACGTTCCTCGACCAGCAGTTTGAAGTGCGCCACCCAGTCGTCCAGGCCGGCGTCGCGCATCACCACATCCGGGTTGAGCAGCGGCGCCAGTTCCGCCACGTCCATGAACGGGTGCACGAGCTTGTAGCCGAGGCTGTCCTTGAGCGCGCGGCTGAGCATGCGCTGGTCGAAACCGGCGTGGAAGGCCAGCAGCGGGCTGTCGCCGATGAAGTCCATCAGGTCCAGCAGCGCTTCCACCGGGTCGCAGCCGGCGGCGATGGCGCTGGGCGCCAGGCCGTGGATCAGCACGCTGGGCGCGAGCTTGTGGTCGTGGCGGTGCAGGGTGCGTTCGAACTGCTGGCTGAAATCGATTGCGCCGTCCTCGATCACCACGGCACCGATGGACAACACCTGATCGCGGTTGACGTTCAGGCCGCTGGTTTCCAGATCCAGCACCACCCAGCGCTGCTTGCCCAGCGGCGCTTCGCCCAGCACCGGCGGCGTGCCCAGCCCGGCCAGGCGCTGGCGCTGCACGTCGTGGAGGGTGGGTTGGCTGGGACGCAGCCAGGCAAACAGGCTCATAGCTGAAAACTCACAGTTGGTAACGCAGGGCCAGGCTGCTTTGCAGGCGTTGGGCCTGACGCAGCGATTCACGCAGGATGCGCCGGTCCAGATCGTTGAGGCTGTCCGGGTCGACGCGGTTGGAGTACGGCAGGTTCTGCCGGGTCTGCAACTGGTGCTGCTGCATGCGGGTCTGCTGGATGAAGTGGTAAGCCTCTTCGAAGGCGCCGCCGTCCAGCGGGTCGATGACTTCCTTTGCCACCAGTTGGCGCAGCCGCTCAAGGGTGTTGTTGGCGCTGATGCCGTTGGCCAGGGCCAGCAGACGCGCGCCGTCGACGAACGGCGTCAGGCCCTGGACCTTGAGGTCGAGGGTGGCGGCCTTGTCGTTGCCGCTGCGGGTCAGGACGAACTCGCGGAAGCGCCCCACCGGCGGTTTCTGGCGCAGCGCGTTGTCCGCCATCATGCGTTGGAACAGGCGATTGTCGGCGACCTGGTCGAGGACGCTCTGGCGCAGTTGTTCGCAACTGTCGTCGTTGCCCCAGACCACCCGCAGGTCGAAATAGATGCTCGAAGCCAGCAGGTTTTCCGGGGTCGCCTCGCGGATAAAGGCGGCGAAGCGCCGCGCCCATTCGGCCCGCGACAGGCACAGCTCGGGATTGCCGGCCATGATGTTGCCCTTGCACAGGCTGAAACCGCACTGCGCCAGGCCCTGGTTGATGTGTTGCGCCAGCGGCAGCAGGCGCCCGCGAATCTCGGCGGCTTCGGCCGCATCGCGGGCGTCGAAGATGATGCCGTTGTCCTGGTCGGTGTGCAGCGTCTGTTCGCGGCGGCCCTCGCTGCCGAAGCAGAGCCAGGTGAACGGCACGCCCGGGTCGCCCTTTTCCTCGATCGCCAGTTCGATCACCCGGCACACGGTGTGGTCGTTGAGCAGGGTGATGATGTGGGTGATCTGCGTCGAGGACGCGCCGTGGGCCAGCATGCGTTCCACAAGCTGGCCGATTTCGCCGCGCATCGCCACCAGGCTTTCCAGGCGCGGCGCGCTGCGGATGGTGCGGGCCAGATGGACCAGATCGACCCGTTGCAGGGAAAACAGATCGCGCTCGGACACCACGCCGCACAGGCGCCGGTCTTCCACCAGGCAGACGTGGGCGATATGCCGCTCGGTCATGGCGATGGCGGCGTCGAAGGCGCTGGCCTGGGGCGTGAGGTAGAACGGCGAGGCGGTCATGTGACCGGACACCGCCGAGTCGAAGTCGGTCTCGGCCCGGGCCACCACCTGACGCAGGTCGCGCAGGGTGAAGATGCCCACCGGGAAGCGTTCGTCATCGATGATCACGATGCTGCCGACCTGGGTTTCATCCATCAGCCGCACGGCTTCGCGCAGGCTGGTCTGCGGCGTACAGGCCACCGGGTGGCGCATGGCGAGTTCGCCGAGGCGGGTGTTCAGCGAATACTGGTTGCCGAGGGTTTCCACCGCGCGGCGCTGGACCTGCTGGTTGACCTGGTCGAGCAGGCTGCTGACCCCGCGCAGAGCGAAATCGCGGAACACTTCGGAAAGGGCGAACAGGCGGATAAACGCCGCTTTGTTCAGTTGCAGGCAGAACGTGTCTTCGCCGGCCACGTGCTCGGTGCGGGTGGCGCGCTCGCCCAGCAGGGCGGCCAGCGGGAAGCATTCGCCGCGGGCGATTTCGAAGGTGGTTTCAGTGTCGCCCTTGACCACATGGGTGCGTTCGCCGACTACGCGACCCTGTTTGACGATATAAAAGTGCTCGACCGGGCCGTCAGCGGGCTTGATGATGCTGTCGCCGGCCGCGTAGAACCGCAGTTGGCACTGCTCGACCAGATAGGCCAGATGGGCGTTTTCCATCTGATTGAACGGCGGGAAGCGTTGCAGGAACTGCATGGTGCCCTGGATGTTCTGCATCACTGCAGTTTTCCCGGCTTGGGTGAAAGCGTCCATTTTGCTCATCGGCGTGACCGTTCCAGGGTTTCGTCCAGGGAAACCGTTTTGTTGTTATTGCCTTCATGGTCGGCTGCGGGCTACCCGGTGCCCATTGGACGTAAGTCTAAGGGAGGGGTGCCGGACGAAATACAGGTTGCAAGCACTCCGAATGCGGTCTGAACTTGATTTACGGGACATTCTGCAGGTCACCGACGATGAGACATCCATGCCCGATCACGATGATTTACTGAGCGACGCCGAACGTGCGGCGCTGGCGGAGCTTACGGCGCCCCCAGCCAGCCCGCAGAAAGTGCTGATCGTCGATGACGACGAAGACGCCCGCGCGCTGCTGGCCGAGATCCTCGAGTTCCACGGTATCGAGTGTGTAACGTTGACCGCTGCTGACGATGCACTGCTGGTCATCGCGAGCGACCGGCGCATTGGCTTGTTGATCACGGATTTGCGGATGGGGCCGTTCGATGGCCTGGAGCTGATTCGCAAGGTGCGCGAATCGGAGTGGGCGCAACTGCCGATCATCATCATTTCCGGCGATGCCGACGTACAGGACGCGATCACGGCGATGCATTTGAGCGTGGTGGATTTTCTGCTCAAGCCGATCGATGTGGACAAGCTGATGGAGTTGGTGCGGCGGGAGTTGGGGATTCAGGAATGAACGGGGGCCGCTTTGCGGCCCAATCGCGACGGTCCGGCTCGCGCCTACAATGTTTCATGATCAACACGAACCTGTAGGAGCGAGCTTGCTCGCGATCAGGCTGCACAGCAGCCCCACATTCAGCGCCTGCGATCAGAGACCGTTACGCGCCTTGTACTCACGACGACGACGATGCAGCACCGGCTCGGTGTAGCCGTTCGGCTGCTTGGTGCCTTCGACGACCAGCTCGACCGCCGCCTGGAAGGCGATGTTGTTGTCGAAGTCTGGCGCCAGCGGGCGGTACAGCGGGTCGTTGGCGTTCTGCTTGTCCACCACCGGCGCCATGCGCTTCAGGCTTTCCAGCACCTGCTCTTCGCTCACCACGCCATGACGCAGCCAGTTGGCCAGCAGTTGGGCGGAGATACGCAGGGTGGCGCGGTCTTCCATCAGGCCGACATCGTTGATGTCCGGCACTTTCGAGCAACCCACGCCCTGGTCGATCCAGCGAACCACGTAGCCGAGGATGCCCTGGGCGTTGTTGTCCAGCTCGTTGCGGATTTCGTCGGCGGACCAGTTGGTGTCCGGCGCCAGCGGGATGGTCAGGATGTCATCGACCGAAGCCGGGGCGCGCTTAGCCAGTTCAGCCTGACGGGCGAACACGTCGACCTTGTGGTAGTGCAGCACGTGCAGCGCGGCGGCGGTCGGCGACGGGACCCAGGCGGTGTTGGCACCGGCCAGCGGGTGAGCGATCTTCTGTTCCAGCATGTCGGCCATCAGGTCCGGCATGGCCCACATGCCTTTACCGATCTGTGCGCGACCTTGAAGGCCAGCAGCCAGGCCGATGTCGACGTTGGAGTTTTCGTAGGCGCCGATCCACTTCTGCGTCTTCATGGCGCCCTTGCGTACCATGGCACCGGCTTCCATCGAAGTGTGGATTTCGTCACCGGTACGGTCGAGGAAGCCGGTGTTGATGAACACCACGCGCTCACTGGCAGCCTTGATACAGGCCTTGAGGTTGACCGTGGTGCGGCGCTCCTCGTCCATGATCCCGACTTTCAGGGTGTTGTGCGGCAGGCCCAGCATGTCTTCGATGCGGCCGAACAGCTCGTTGGTGAACGCCGCTTCTTCCGGGCCGTGCATCTTCGGTTTGACGATGTAGACCGAACCGGTACGGCTGTTCTTGCGGGTGGCGCTGCCGTTGAGGTTATGGATCGCCGCGAGGTTGGTGACCAGGCCGTCGAGGATGCCTTCCGGCACTTCGTTACCGTCCTTGTCGAGGATCGCGTCGATGGTCATCAGGTGGCCGACGTTACGCACGAACAGCAGCGAACGACCGTGCAGGGTGACGGTGCCGCCATTGGGCGCGGTGTATTCGCGGTCCGGGTTCATGGTGCGGGTGAAGGTCTGGCCGCCCTTGCTCACGCTTTCCGCCAGGTCGCCCTTCATCAGGCCGAGCCAGTTGCGGTAGACCACGACCTTGTCGTCGGCATCGACGGCGGCCACGGAGTCTTCGCAGTCCATGATGGTGGTCAGTGCGGCTTCGACCAGGACGTCTTTCACGCCGGCGGCGTCGGTCTGGCCGACCGGGGTGGTTGGATCGATCTGGATCTCGAAGTGCAGGCCGTTGTGCTTGAGCAGGATGCCGGTAGGCTCGGAGGCCTGGCCCTGGAAGCCGATCAGTTGCGCGTCGTCACGCAGGCCGCTGTTGCTGCCGCCTTTGAGGGCGACGATCAGCTTGCCGCCGTCGATGCTGTAGCGGGTGGCGTCGACATGGGAGCCGGCAGCCAGTGGCGCGGACTCGTCGAGGAAGGCGCGGGCGAAGGCGATAACCTTGTCGCCGCGAACCTTGTTGTACCCTTTGCCTTTTTCCGCGCCATCGGCTTCGCTGATCACGTCGGTGCCGTAGAGCGCGTCATACAGCGAGCCCCAGCGAGCGTTGGAGGCGTTCAGGGCGAAGCGGGCGTTCATCACTGGGACGACCAGCTGCGGGCCGGCCATGCGGGCGATTTCGTCGTCCACGTTCTGGGTGGAGAGCTGGAAATCCGATGCTTCTGGCAGCAGATAACCAATTTCCTGAAGGAATGCTTTGTAAGCCACGGCGTCGTGGGCCTGGCCTTTGCGCGCCTGGTGCCAGGCATCGATCTGCGCTTGCAGGGTGTCGCGTTTGCTCAGCAGGGCTTTGTTCTTTGGAGCGAGGTCGTGGATGATCTTTTCCGCACCTGCCCAGAACTTCTCGGCGCTGACGCCGGTTCCGGGAATGGCTTCGTTATTCACGAAGTCGAACAGGACTTTGGCGACCTGAAGGCCACCGACTTGAACGTGTTCAGTCATTGCTTGCCTCACTCTGCTCAGCTATTACGCTTTTCTATTTATGCCTTACGCGCTTCTCTAAACACGGCACCAGGGCATGCCCTTGCGGGCGACTGGGTGCGGCCTTCCAGACGGGCTGGCGGGCGGTTGCGCATTTTCACAGGCGCTTGGCAGACATCGGATCGGAACGTTTTGTAGTCCGCGCCGCGGCATACTACATGATGCGCTGCGCTTGTGAAAATTAGACTAAATACGTCGTTCTGCGACCGTTTGGTCGCATGGGGTCACGCTGGGAAAGCGTATGTTCGCAAAATTTGTGTGGATTGTTCCAGATAAATCTTAAAACAGTACACGATTTGATTTTCGAAAGGCCTGCGGCAGGTTGCCGCGCCTTGCCTATACTTTCTCGGCGCGCCGTTGCCATGGGCGTTTCCACGGGTTTTCCAGCAGAGGTCGTCCGCGTGAATCATCTTGTACTCACTGTCATCGCCGCCGACAAGGCCGGCCAAGTGGAGCGTATCGCTCAATGCATCGCCGAGCATAATGGCAATTGGCTGGAAAGCCGCATGTCACGGATGGCCGGGCAGTTCGCCGGGATCCTGCGGGTGGCCGTGCCGGCCGAATCCCACGAAGAACTGGTGGACGCCTTGCAGGCGTTGGGTGAGCGCGGCATTCGCGTGCTGATCGCGGAAAGCGGTATCGAACCGTCCTGCACCTGGAAACCCATTGCCATGAGTCTGGTGGGTAATGACCGCCCCGGCATCGTCCGCGACATTACCCGACTATTGGCCGAGCAGGGCGTCAATGTGGAACGCCTGAACACCGATGTGCGTCCGGCGCCGATGAGCAGTGAACCCCTGTTCCACGCCGATGCACTGCTTGCCGTGCCGCTGACCCTGTCGCTGGATGACTTGCAGTCTCGCCTCGAAGCGCTGGCCGACGACCTGATGGTGGACCTGGAACTGCGCCCGGAAGAGTAGTTATCCCCAATTCCCTGCTGTTTCACTTATCCCGTTTTATCGGGGACCCGCCTGTGGATAAGCTGGGGAGTCACGGCGCCAGGCCACACGGGCCGTGGCTTTCCGGCGTTTGAGCAAAAAATCACCAGAATTCAGGGGCTTGTGCACAAAGCACGGGGATGAGGGTGTGGATAACCTTGGGAGAGGTTGCTGGAGGCCACGAACGGCGTGGCCTCCGGAGGTTTGTACGTTTTTTGATCAGGCGCGGCGACGCAAACTCATCCAGGCATCGACGCTGTAGAGCGCCAGACCGGCCCAGATAAACATGAACGCCACCAGCGTGCTGCTGGACAAATGTTCATCGAACAACAGCACGGCCTGCAGCAACACCAGGGTTGGCGCGAGGTATTGCAGGAAGCCCAGCGTGGTGTACGGCAGGTGCCGCGCGGCGGCGTTGAAGCACACCAGCGGGACCAGCGTCACCGGGCCGGCTGCCATCAGCCACAGCGCTTCGCTGCTCATGTAGAACGCCGGTTGGGCGCTGTGTGCGTCCGGGTGCAGCAGCAGCCAGCCGAGCGCCAGCGGCACCAGCATCCAGGTTTCCACGACCAGGCCGGGCAGGGCGGCGACCGGCGCCTGTTTGCGGATCAGCCCGTAGAAGCCGAAGGTCAGCGCGAGCACCAGCGACACCCAGGGCAAGCTGCCCACCTGCCAGACCTGCTGCGCCACGCCCAGCGCCGCCAGGCCCACCGCGACCCATTGCAGGCGCCGCAGTCGCTCGCCGAGCAACAGCATCCCCAACAGCACGTTCACCAGCGGGTTGATGTAGTAACCGAGGCTGGCTTCGAGCATGCGCCCGTTGTTCACCGACCAGACGTAGGTCAGCCAGTTGGCCGCGATCAACACGCCGCTGACCGCCAGCACCGCCAGGCGACGCGGGTTCTCGCGCAGCTCGCGCCACCAGCCAGGATGCTTCCAGACCAACAGCAGCAAGGAGCCGAACAGCGCCGACCAGAGCGCCCGGTGGACGATGATTTCCAGCGACGGAACGCTCTGCAGCGCTTTGAAGTAGAGCGGGAACAGGCCCCAGATGATGTAGGCGGTAAGGCCCAGGATGTACCCGCGGCGCGGGTTTGCGGCAGTCATGCAGGTTCCTTGCTTAGCTAGCTAAATACGCCGCCATTGTAGACAGAGCGCCAGACACATTTAGAACAATTTCAGCGGCGCTTCGTCCAGCGCCGCGCACTGTTCGCGCAGGGCGAGAATCTGGTCGCCCCAGTAACGCTCCTGGCCGAACCAGGGGAAGCTGCGCGGGAACGCCGGGTCGTCCCAGCGCCGTGCCAGCCAGGCGCTGTAGTGCAATAGGCGCAGGCCGCGCAGGGGTTCGATCAGGGCCAGCTCACGCGGGTCGAAGTCGTGGAATTCGTTGTAGCCGTCCATCAGCTCGGCCAACTGGCCCAGGCGTTCTTCGCGGTTGCCGGCCAGCATCATCCACAGGTCCTGCACGGCAGGGCCCATGCGGCAGTCATCGAGGTCGACGATATGGAATACGTCGTCCCGGCACATCATGTTGCCGGGGTGGCAGTCGCCGTGCAGGCGAGTGAGCTTGTGCGGAGTGCGGGCGTAGATGGCCTCGATGCGCTTGAGCAGGTCGCGCGCCACGGATTCGAAGGCCGGCAGCAGACTCTTCGGCACGAACCCGCCGTCGAGCAGGGTGGCCAGCGAGGCGTGGCCGAAGTTATCCACCGCAAGGTGTTCCCGGTGGGCGAATGGACGGGTGGCGCCCACCGCGTGCAGGCGGCCAAGCAATTGGCCAAGGCGGTAGAGCTGATCCAGGTTGCCCGGCTCCGGCGCGCGGCCACCGCGGCGCGGGAACAGCGCGAAGCGGAAACCGGCGTGCTCGAACAGGGTCTTGCCGTTGTGCGCCAGCGGCGCGACGACCGGCACTTCGCAATCGGCCAGTTCGGCGGTGAAGGCATGTTCTTCAAGAATCGCGGCGTCGGTCCAGCGGTCAGGCCGGTAGAACTTGGCGATCACCGGCTCGGCGTCTTCGATGCCGACCTGATAGACGCGGTTCTCGTAGCTATTGAGAGCCAGCACCCGCGCGTCGCTGAGCAGGTCCTGGCTTTCGATGGCATCCAGGACCAGATCGGGAGTGAGGGTATTGAAGGGATGAGACATGCGCGACTCCGGCTGTGCGGCAGGTGAGCGGCCGCATCGATTCGGCATGGTAACTCAGGGCGCAAACCTTGTAGGAGCGAGCTTGCTCGCGAAGGGCGGCATTAGCGGCTCCGAGGCCGCCTGGTGGCCCTTCGCGAGCAAGCTCGCTCCTACAGAGGATTTTTTTGTGACGGGATCAGGCGCCGATCACCCCGCCATCCTCGCGCACAATCGCCATCACCGACGAGCGAGGCTTGCCGTTCGGCAAGTGCTCGGGGAAGGTCGAGCCGCCGGTTTCACCCGGGTGCTGGATGCCGACGAACAGGGTCTTCTGGTCCGGCGCGAAGGCGATACCGGTCACTTCACACGCCACCGGCCCGACCATGAAGCGACGGATTTCGCCAGTCGCCGGGTCGGCGCAGAGCATCTGGTTGTTGCCCATGCCGGCGAAATCTCCGGCGTTGCTGTAGTCGCCATCCGTGAGGATCCACAGCCGGCCATCCGCATCGAAACCCAGGCCGTCAGGGCTGTTGAACATGTTCTGCGCGGTGACGTTGGTCGAGCCGCCCTTGGCCGCACCCGGATGCACCTCGGGGTTGCCGGCGACCACGAACAGGTCCCAGTCGAATGTCATCGAGGCGTGGTCGTCAGTCGTTTCGCGCCAGCGCAGGATCTGGCCGTAGACGTTCTTCTCGCGTGGGTTGGGTCCGCCCACCGGTTGGCCTTCTTCGCCACGTTTGACGTTGTTGGTCAGGGTGCAATAGACCTGGCCGTCCTTGGGGCTGACCACGATCCACTCGGGACGGTCCATGCGCGTGGCTTTGAGCAGGCTGGCGGCCAGGCGCGCGTGGATCAACACTTGCGCCTGGCTGGCGAAGCCGGCGGCGGCGTTGAGGCCGTTCTTGCCATGGCTCAGTTCCAGCCACTGGCCCTTGCCTTTCGGGTGCCCGGGATTGCCGTCGCCTTCATCGAAGCGCGCCACATACAAGGTGCCGTGGTCGAGCAGGTTGCGGTTGGCGGTGGGGTTTTTGTGGTCGATGCGGTCGCGGCTGATGAACTTGTAGATGAACTCGCCCCGCTCGTCGTCGCCCATGTACACCACCGCGCGGCCATCGCGGGTTTCGCCGAGGGCGGCGTTTTCGTGCTTGAAGCGGCCGAGGGCGGTGCGCTTGACCGGCGTGGACTTCGGATCGAACGGGTCGATTTCCACCACCCAGCCGTGGCGGTTCAGTTCGTTGGGGTTCTTCGCCAGGTCGAAGCGCGGGTCGTGCTGATGCCAGCCGACTTCCTTGCCGGTCACCGAGGCGCCGTAGCGTTTTTGCGCGGCATCGAACGCCTGTTGTGGATCGCTGCTGCCGAAGCAGTCGGTGAAGTTTTCTTCGCAGGTCAGGTAGGTGCCCCACGGCGTCTTGCCGTTGGCGCAGTTCTGGAAGGTGCCGAGGACCTTGGTCGCGCTGTTGTCGGCGGCGGTGCGCAGCCAGGCGTCACCGGCGGCCGGGCCGCTCAGGCGGATTGGCGTGTTGCCGTGGATGCGGCGGTTGTAGGGCGAGTCCTCGACGAACTGCCACTGGCCGTCCTTGCGCCGCACTTCGATCACCGACACGCCTTCGGCGGCCTGGGCCTTGTGCACGTCCTCGGCGCTGGCCGGCTGGCCACCGTGGTCGAACAGGTAGCGGTAGTTGGTGTATTCGTTGTTGATCGCCATCAGCGCCCGGTGTTCATCGCCCGGGAAGGGGAACAGGCTCATGCCGTCGTTGTTGTCGCCGAACTGGATTTCCTGGGCCTTGGCCGTGCCCTTGCCGGACGGGTCGAAGGCTGGCGCCTTGGCGCTCAGCGGCTGGCCCCAACTGATCAGCACCGAGGCCTTGTAGCCCGGCGGCAGGCTGATCCCATCGGCGGTCGACGCGGGAATGCCGGCGAAGCCGAGCAGGGTGCTGCTGGCGGCGCTGACGCTATCGGCCAGCACGCTGCGGCTGAGGAGGTTGCCACCGAGAAACAGCGCCGCACCACACAAGGCACCGGCGCCGATGAAGCGGCGACGGCTGAGACCGACCATCTGTTCGAGGTCGGTCAGTTGGTTTTCTTCTAATAGGTTCATGACAGGCTTCCTGCGGTTTAGGCAGTCACCTTAATCAGCCGTTATGACATTTATATGGCGAATTTTAGACCGGTGTTCCGAGAAGAACGTAGGTCGGAAGGAAGCGAACCTGTACGACGTTTCCGACGCCAAGACCGTGGGTCCGCAGCCACTCCGGCTCGGCGAACGCACAGAGAATCTGCCCGCTGCTCAACGTCAGGCGCAGCTCGCTGGGGCCCTGTGGATCGTCGAGCAATTCTTCGATTTCCGCGTTCAGGCTGTTGCTGCCTTCGGGCACCGGTTCGTCGAGGGGGGCCAGTTCCAGCCAGCCGGCCTTGATCAGGGCGACCACCGCGGTGCCGATCTCCAACTCCAGGCGATGGGTGCTGTCGTGGGTGATCTGCGCTTCGATGCGCAGACCGCCGGCGAGGGTCAGTTCGATGGTGTCGTTGCGCCCTTGCGGATGGATCGCGCTGACCCGGCCATGCAACTGGTTGCGCGCGCTGGTGCGCAGCATCAGGCGGCCGAGCAGGTCGAGGTCGCTGCTGTCCTCGGCTTCTTCGAGGATCTGCGCCTGCAGGATCTGCAGGCGTTGGTACAGGCGCAGCACCCGGCGTCCTTCATCCGACAGGCGGGCGCCGCCGCCGCCGCGGCCACCGGTGCTGCGTTCCACCAGCGGTCGGGCGGCGAGGTTGTTCAGTTCGTCGATGGCGTCCCACGCGGCCTTGTAGCTCATGCCGGCGGCTTTTGCGGCACGGGTGATCGAGCCTTGCTCGTCAATGTGCTGCAACAGGCCGATACGTTGCGGACGGCGGACGATGTGCTGGGTCAGGGGCGCGGGCAAGGGCATAGGATGGGTACGAAAGATGACGATGATCGGCAGGAAAGTGCCCGCCTGCCTGCTGCAAGTCAAGCGTCGCCGGGTCGCGGGGTGCGCGCCAGGCAGTAGACATCGACCCGTTGCGCCCCGGCATCGCGCAGCAGGCGCGCCAGTGCCTGGGCTGTTGCGCCGGTGGTCAGGACGTCATCGACCAGCGCCAGATGGCGGCCCTGGATGCCCTCCGCGGTCGCGAGGGCGAAGGCGCCGTTGAGGTTGCGCTTGCGTGCGCGGGCGTTCAGGTCCTGTTGCGCCGGGGTGTCTCGCAATCGGTCCAGCAGTTGTGAATTGCAGGGAATCTTCAGTTGCGCACTGATCCACTCGGCGAGCATCTGCGCCTGGTTGTAGCCGCGTTGGCGCAGGCGCCGGGTTGCCATGGGTACCGGCAACAGCAGGTCCGGGCGCGGCAGGCCTTCGTCGAAGCGATGGCCGAGCCAGTTGCCGAGCATCTGCGCCAGCAGCCGGCCCAGCGGCCATTGGCGCTGGTGCTTGAAGCGGGTGATCAGCGCATCCACGGGAAAGCCGTAATGCCAGGGCGCTTCGACCTGCCGGAACGCCGGACGCCGGCGCGCGCACTGGCCGCAGAGCAGACCGCGCATCGGCAGCGGCAGGGCGCAGATCCGGCAGTGTTCATCGAGCCAGGGCAGCTCGCTTTCACAGGGCACGCAAATCGGGTGCGGCTGCTCGGACGCTTCATCACACAATAAGCAGGTCTGGTTGTTATTTGTACAGATGTAAACCGGTGGTTCTTTGTGTGGTTGACAGCGCATAAGGCTTCCTTAACTATGCGGGCTATCCGTGATGCGCTGGCGGGGCATTCCTGTTCCGGCGCCAGTACAAGCCTAAACAAGGAAACGCCCATGAGCGCCAGCGCAACTGCAACGCTTCGTCACGACTGGTCCCTGGCCGAAGTCAAAGCCCTGTTCCAACAGCCGTTCAATGACCTGCTGTTCCAGGCGCAAATGGTGCATCGGGCACATTTCGACCCCAATCGCGTCCAGGTCTCGACGTTGTTGTCGATCAAGACCGGCGCCTGCCCGGAAGATTGCAAATATTGTCCGCAGTCCGGTCACTACAACACCGGGCTGGAAAAACAGAAGCTGATGGAAGTGCAAAAGGTGCTGGAAGAGGCCGCCCGAGCCAAAGCCATCGGCTCCACCCGTTTCTGCATGGGCGCGGCGTGGAAGCACCCGTCGGCCAAGGACATGCCCTACGTCCTGCAGATGGTCAAAGGGGTCAAGGCCCTGGGCCTGGAAACCTGCATGACCCTGGGCAAGCTCGACCAGGAGCAGACCGTCGCCCTGGCCGATGCTGGCCTGGATTACTACAACCACAACCTCGACACCTCGCCGGAGTTCTACGGCAGCATCATCACCACCCGCACCTACAGCGAGCGCTTGCAGACACTGGCCTATGTGCGTGACGCCGGGATGAAGATCTGCTCGGGCGGGATCCTTGGCATGGGCGAGTCGCTGGACGACCGCGCCGGCCTGCTGATCCAGTTGGCCAACCTGCCGGAGCACCCGGAATCGGTGCCGATCAACATGCTGGTGAAAGTCGCCGGCACGCCGCTGGAAAACGCCGAGGAGGTCGATCCGTTCGACTTCATCCGCATGCTGGCGGTCGCCCGTATTCTCATGCCGCAGTCCCATGTCCGGCTGTCCGCCGGGCGCGAAGCGATGAACGAGCAGATGCAGGCGCTGGCGTTCATGGCCGGGGCCAACTCGATCTTCTACGGCGAGAAACTGCTGACCACCGCCAACCCACAGGCCGACAAGGACATGCAGCTTTTCGCACGCCTGGGCATCAAGCCCGAAGCCCGCGAAGAGCACGCCGACGAAGTGCATCAGGCCGCCATCGAGCAGGCACTGATCGAGCAGAAGAGCAGCGAGCTGTTCTACAACGCCGCGTCGGCCTGAGGCAGCCATGAGCTTCGATCTCCGTGCGCGCCTCGAACAGCGGCGCGCCGCTGACCTGTATCGTCAGCGCCCGCTGCTGCAAAGCCCGCAGGGGCCGCAGGTGGTGGTGGATGGCCAGCCGCTGCTGGCCTTCTGCAGCAATGACTACCTCGGCCTGGCCAACCACCCCGACGTTATCGCCGCCTGGCGTGCCGGCGCCGAGCGCTGGGGCGTGGGCGGTGGCGCCTCGCACTTGGTGGTCGGTCACAGCACGCCGCACCATGAACTGGAAGAGGCCCTGGCCGAGTTCACCGGGCGCCCGCGGGCGCTGCTGTTCACCACCGGCTACATGGCCAACCTCGGCGCGATCACCGCGCTGGTGGGGCAGGGCGATACGGTCCTGCAAGACCGCCTCAACCACGCTTCGCTGCTCGACGCCGGGTTGCTCAGTGGCGCGCGCTTCAACCGCTATTTGCACAACGACGGCGACAGCCTCGACAACCGCCTCGATAAAGCCGAAGGCAATACCCTGGTGGTCACCGATGGCGTGTTCAGCATGGACGGCGATATCGCCGACCTGCCGGAACTGGTCAACCGCAGCCGTGACAAGGGCGCCTGGTTGATGGTGGACGACGCCCACGGCTTCGGCACCCTGGGTCGCAAGGGCGGCGGGGTGGCCGAGCACTTCGGCCTGAGCCTGGAAGAACTGCCAGTACTGGTCGGCACGCTGGGCAAGGCGTTTGGTACGGCGGGTGCGTTCGTTGCCGGCAGCGAAGAACTGATCGAGTGCCTGATCCAGTTCGCCCGCCCGTACATCTACACCACCAGCCAGCCACCGGCGCTGGCCTGCGCCACGCTGAAAAGCCTCAGCCTGCTGCGCGACGAATACTGGCGGCGCGAACATCTGGCGGCGCTGATCGCCCAGTTCCGCGGCGGCGCCGAGCAGATTGGCCTGCAACTGATGGACAGCTTCACGCCGATCCAGCCGATCCTGATCGGCGATGCCGGACGCGCCATGGCGCTGTCGCGGATGCTGCGCGAGCGCGGCCTTTTGGTGACCGCGATTCGCCCGCCCACCGTGCCCGCCGGCAGCGCCCGCCTGCGCGTGACCCTGACCGCCGCGCACAGCCCGGCCCAGGTGCAGCTATTGTTGAATGCATTGGCCGAGTGCTATCCGCTGT
The DNA here is from genome assembly GCF_025466035.1 of Pseudomonas sp. 20P_3.2_Bac5. Lineage (NCBI taxonomy): Bacteria > Pseudomonadati > Pseudomonadota > Gammaproteobacteria > Pseudomonadales > Pseudomonadaceae > Pseudomonas > Pseudomonas sp. 20P_3.2_Bac5. The sequence goes on from NZ_JANLOA010000029.1 coordinate 20,349, forward strand.
TGGAGCCTGTCGATGCGTAACCATCTGATTCTGCTGCCGGGCTGGGGCCTGGGCAGTGCCGCGCTGGAGCCGCTGGCGGCCAGTCTGCGGGCGCAGGATGCCGGCCTTCGGGTCGAACTGGCGACGTTGCCGGAACGGGTCAGCGATGACCCGAACGTCTGGCTCGACGAGCTTGACCGGCGCTTGCCCAAGGACACTTGGCTGGGCGGCTGGTCGCTGGGCGGGATGCTCGCCGCCGAGTTGGCGGCGCGGCGCGGCGACCGCTGCTGCGGGCTGCTGACCCTGGCCAGCAACCTCAGTTTCGTCGCTCGTCCCGACTGGCCGGACGGCATGGCGGCGGACACCTTCGAGGCGTTTGTCGACGGTTGTCGGGGCCACACCTCCGTCACCCTCAAGCGCTTCAAATCGCTCTGCAGCAAGGGCGCGCAGGAACAGAAAAGTGTTCTGCGCCAATTGGAAGTCGGCGTGCCGGACACCGATCCCGTGCTGCTGGTGAATGGCCTGGAAATCCTCGGCCGACTGGACACCCGCGCGGCCCTGCAAGCCTACGGCGGACCGCAACTGCATCTGTTTGCCGGTGCTGATGAACTGGTGCCGGCCAAGGCCGCCCGGGCCCTCAGTGACTTGTTGCCGGATGTGGAAGTGGGGCTGGTGGAAGAGGCTTCCCACGCCTTCATCCTCGAATACCCGCAAGACCTGGCCGCGGCCATCAAGACCTTCCTGCACGAGAGCGGCGATGACTGATCTATCCCTGCCGGGGTTGCCCGGCGCCTTGCCCGACAAGCGCCAGGTGGCCGCGTCGTTTTCCCGCGCCGCCGCCAGCTACGACAGCGTCGCCGAATTGCAGCGCGCGGTAGGCGGTCACTTGCAAGGGCTGCTGCCGAAGGATCTGCAGCCGCGTTGCTGGATTGATCTGGGCAGCGGCACCGGTCATTTCAGCCGTCAGTTGCAGGTACGTTATCCACAGGGGCTGGGTGTCGCTGTCGATATCGCCGAAGGTATGCTGCGCCATGCCCGCGAGGCGCGTGGCGCGCACTTTCATGTGGCCGGGGATGCCGAGCGGCTGCCGCTGCGGGATAGCTGCGCGGAGCTGATGTTCTCCAGCCTGGCGGTGCAGTGGTGCGCGGACTTTCGCGCCGTGCTGAGCGAGGCGCGGCGCGTGTTGCAGCCGGGTGGCGTGCTGGCCTTCTCCAGCCTGTGCGTTGGCACCCTGCATGAGCTGCGGGCAAGTTGGGAGGCGGTGGATGGGCTGGTGCATGTCAACCGCTTCCGCCGGCTCGAGGATTATCAGCGCCTGTGCGGTGAGAGCGGCCTTGAGGTTCTGGGGCTGCATGCACAACCGCATGTCTTGCACTACCCTGATGTGCGCAGTCTGACCCATGAATTGAAAGCACTCGGCGCGCACAATCTCAACCCCGGTCGACCCACCGGACTGACCGGGCGGGCACGGATGCAGGGGCTGTTGCGGGCTTATGAGCAGTTTCGCCAGCCGCAAGGCCTGCCGGCCACCTATCAGGTGGTATACGGGGTTTTGCACAAGCCGCTGACACAAGGGGAGTGACATGGCCGCGGCCTATTTCATCGCCGGAACCGATACCGATGTCGGCAAGACCACCGTCGCCGCCGGCCTGCTGCATGCGGCGCAACTGGCTGGCCTCAGCACCCTCGGCGCCAAGCCGGTGGCCTCGGGCTGCGAAGTGACGCCCAAGGGCCTGCGCAACGCCGATGCCCTGGCACTGATCGCGCAGAGTTCGATCAAGTTGCCCTACGAACAGATCAATCCCTTCGCCTTCGAGCCGGCCATCGCGCCGCACCTTGCCGCCCGCGAAGCCGGTATCGAGCTCAGCGTGCAGGGTCTGCTCGGCCCGATGCGCGAGATTCTCGCCCGGCAGGCGGATTTCACCCTGATCGAAGGCGCGGGCGGCTGGCGGGTGCCGCTGTCGCATCATGCCAACCTGTCCGACCTGGCGGTGGCGCTGAAGCTGCCGGTTATTTTGGTGGTCGGCGTGCGGCTGGGCTGCATCAACCACGCACTGCTCAGCGCCGAGGCAATTGGCCGCGATGGCCTGCAACTGGCGGGCTGGGTGGCCAACATCATTGATTCGCGCACCTCGCGGCTGGAAGAGAACCTCGCCAGCCTTGCCGAGCGGCTGCCCGCACCCTGTCTGGGACGTGTGCCACGGCTCAAGCCGGCGAGCGCGGAAGCGGTGGCGGAGCATCTGCAAATCGACCTGCTGGACTGACGCGACCGTGCAAGGTCTGTCGGTCGCTAGCGGTTCTCTATTGCAGGGCAGGGTGCCATTAGTGTTTTTGACGGGCCTTTTGCGCCGGCCTCTGCTTCAATAGCCACTGTATTGCCACTCTCGCCTTCAAGCTTTTTGGAGTATTGAAATGGAAATCTCGGGCAGTTCCGCATTTTATGCCGGCCTGGGCGCCATTCAGGCCGGTCAGCACCGCGTCGATCAGGCTGCCAGCCAGATCGCCAACAGCACCGTCGAGCGTGCCGTCACCAGCCAGTCCAGCGACTACCAGGCCGAGCGCCTGCGTTCGGTCGATCGCAGCCAGCAATTGGACCTGGCCACCAACACCGTTGAGCAGGCCCTGGGCAAGCAGCAGGTCGAACTCGGTGTCAAAGTGGCCAAAGCGTCGGACGAAATGCTCGGCACGCTGATCGATACCTACGCCTGAGGCCCGCCGCTTCAGGCTTCATCTTTCCCCGATACCCTTTATTCATCAGCGCCTTGGCAATTGTGCCGGGCGTTCGGCTGCGTGTTTTCTACACTTTCTTGCAGGGTTTCATGCAAACGGAGGATGACAAAAGTGCCACCGGCGGGGTGCTTGACAAGCTTTCGGCGTAAACGTATGTTTCAAACAACTGTTTGACCGAAAGCCGCCAAGAGCTGGTCGGTGTGTCGCGGTCTCTCCCACCCCATCCAGGATTCATCAGCAGAGGTTCATCGCTATGCCTGAATACAAAGCCCCCTTGCGTGATATTCGTTTCGTCCGTGATGAACTGCTCGGCTATGAAGCGCACTATCAGAGCCTGCCGGGTTGCCAGGACGCCACGCCTGACATGGTGGACGCCATCCTCGAGGAAGGCGCCAAGTTCTGTGAACAGGTATTGGCCCCGCTGAACCGCGTTGGTGACCTGGAAGGCTGTACCTGGAGCGAGTCGGGCGTGAAAACCCCTACCGGTTTCAAGGAAGCCTACAAGCAGTTCGTCGAAGGCGGCTGGCCGAGCCTGGCGCATGACGTCGATCACGGCGGCCAGGGCCTGCCCGAGTCGCTGGGCCTGGCGGTCAGCGAAATGGTTGGCGAGTCGAACTGGTCCTGGGGCATGTACCCTGGCCTGTCCCACGGTGCGATGAACACCATCTCCGAGCACGGCACCCCCGAGCAGCAAGAGGCTTACCTGACCAAGCTGGTGTCCGGCGAATGGACCGGCACCATGTGCCTGACCGAGCCGCATTGCGGCACCGACCTGGGCATGCTGCGCACCAAGGCCGAACCTCAGGCCGACGGTTCCTACAAAGTCACCGGCACCAAGATCTTCATTTCCGCTGGTGAACACGACATGGCCGACAACATCGTCCATATCGTCCTGGCCCGCCTGCCCGATGCACCGGCCGGCACCAAAGGCATTTCCCTGTTCATCGTGCCGAAGTTCCTGCCGACTGCCGAAGGCACCGTCGGCGAGCGCAACGCTGTTTCCTGCGGTTCCCTCGAACACAAGATGGGCATCCACGGCAACGCCACCTGCGTGATGAACTTCGACGCCGCCACCGGCTACCTGATTGGCCCAGCCAACAAGGGCCTGAACTGCATGTTCACCTTCATGAACACCGCTCGTCTGGGTACCGCGCTGCAAGGCCTGGCCCACGCTGAAGTGGCCTTCCAGGGTGGCTTGAAATACGCCCGCGACCGCCTGCAAATGCGCTCGCTGACCGGTCCGAAAGCACCGGAAAAAGCGGCTGACCCGATCATCGTCCACCCGGACGTGCGCCGCATGCTGCTGACCATGAAGGCCTTCGCCGAAGGCAACCGCGCCATGGTCTACTTCACTGCCAAGCAAGTGGACATCGTCAAGTACAGCCAGGACGAAGAAGAGAAGAAGAAAGCCGACGCACTGCTGGCTTTCATGACGCCGATCGCCAAGGCCTTCATGACCGAAGTCGGCTTCGAAGCCGCCAACCACGGCGTGCAGATCTACGGCGGCCACGGCTTCATCGCCGAGTGGGGCATGGAGCAGAACGTTCGCGACAGCCGTATCTCGATGCTGTACGAAGGCACCACCGGCATCCAGGCCCTGGACCTGCTGGGCCGTAAAGTCCTGATGACCCAGGGCGAAGCGCTGAAGGGCTTCACCAAGATCGTCCACAAGTTCTGCCAGAACCAGGAAGGCAACGAAGCCACCAAGGAATTCGTCGAGCCACTGGCCGCGCTGAACAAAGAGTGGGGCGAACTGACCATGAAGGTCGGCATGGCCGCCATGAAGGACCGCGAAGAAGTCGGCGCCGCTTCGGTGGACTACCTGATGTACTCCGGCTACGCCTGCCTGGCCTACTTCTGGGCTGACATCGCCCGCCTGGCGGCCGAGAAACTGGCTGCCGGCACCAGCGAAGAAGCTTTCTACACCGCCAAGCTGCAGACCGCGCGCTTCTACTTCCAGCGCATCCTGCCGCGTACCCGCACTCACGTTGCCACCATGCTGTCCGGTGCGAACAACCTGATGGCGATGGACGAAGCGAACTTCGGCCTGTCTTACTGATTGCTCTGCTGTACCGAAAAACGCCTGCCCTAACCGGCAGGCGTTTTTTTTTGTCTGCTGAAATCCTGTCGCCGGCGATGAGGCCGGTTTGATCCAACAGATGAGGTTCAAGCTTCAGGCTATTGCTGCCGTTAAAGAAATTGACGTCAAAAATTTATCTATTCATGTGCATTGCCGATACAGTAGAGGCACAATGACATTATCGATCTGCTGGATCGGAGAGTTCTCTTGTTCCGTTTTTCCGCTGTAAAAGTCAGTCACTTCCTTCCCGGCGCCTGCTTGCTGCTGTCCGGGCTCGCGGCCGCCTATGTGCGGGACTTGTCGGTGTTCTTCACGTCGCTGTTCAACGTGCTGCCGACCCTGGTGCTGCTGCTCGGCGGCGCCTACTGCGCGGTGTATCGGCGTCAGCGCGAGCTGTTCCTGATGATCACCGTGTACATCGCCTACTACCTGCTCGACACCCAGACTGATTTCTATCGTGACAACGGCCGGGTCCGCGAAGATGCGGCGGTGGTGTTCCACCTCGTGTGCCTGCTGTTGCCGATCCTGTTCGCGCTGTTCGGCGCCTGGCAGGAACGCACCCACCTGTTCCAGGACATGGTGGCGCGCTTCGCCGTGCTGCTGGCGGTGGGCAGCGTGGCGCTGGGCCTGGAGCAGAGTTACCCACAGGCGCTGCTGGGCTGGCTGGCGGAGATCCGCTGGCCGGCGCTGCACGGCAAGTGGATGAGCCTGATCCAGTTGTCCTACCCGGTGTTTTTCCTCGCCTTCGTCGTGCTGGTGGTGCAGTACCTGCGCGAGCCGCGGCCCTTGCACGCGGCGCAGATCATCGGCCTGATCGGCGTTTTCTGGATGTTGCCGCAGACGTTCATCCTGCCGTTCACCCTGAACATCATGTGCAGCCAGGTGATGCTGATGATCGCCGCCGCGGTGTCCCACGAGGCATACCAGATGGCCTTCCGCGACGAACTTACCGGCCTGCCCGGTCGTCGCGCGCTGAACGAGCGCATGCAGCGTCTGGGGCGCAATTACGTGCTGGCGATGACCGACGTCGACCACTTCAAGAAATTCAACGACACCCATGGCCACGATGTCGGTGACCAGGTGCTGCGCCTGGTGGCGAGCAAGCTGTCCAAGGTGACCGGCGGCGGCCGTGCCTATCGCTACGGCGGTGAGGAGTTCGCCCTGGTGTTCGCCGGCAAGACCATCGAGGAATGCATGCCGCACCTGGAAGCGGTGCGCGAGATGATCGCCAACTACGCCATCCAGTTGCGCAATCAGGACAACCGCCCGCAGGACGACCAGCAAGGTCGCCAGCGCCGCGGCACGGCGGGCGCCAGCAGCGTTTCGGTGACCGTCAGTATCGGCGCCTGCGAACGCCAGCCCGAGCACCGCGGCCCGGACGAAGTGCTCAAGTCCGCGGACCAGGCGCTCTACAGCGCCAAAGGCGCGGGGCGCAACTGTGTGATGGCCCATGGGCAAAAAGATCGGCGTGGAGCGATGCGCGTGGCGTGACCGTAACTGACTGTTCGGTCTCTTGATGACCCTATGTGTCGCAAAAGTTGTTGGGTTAGACTTTGGACCTTGGTTCTTAGTACCGGTCCTACAATGGGATCGCCCACGACTCACGGTTTGAGAGGTTGCCATGGCTGACTATAAAGCGCCGCTGCGCGATATGCGCTTCGTCCTCAATGAGGTCTTCGAAGTCTCGAAGTTGTGGGCCGATCTGCCCGCGCTGGCCGAGACGGTGGACGAAGACACCGCCATGGCGGTGCTGGAAGAAGCCGGCAAGGTCACCGGCAAGAGCATCGCGCCGCTGAGCCGCGCCGCCGACGAAGAAGGCTGCCACTGGGACAACGGCGCAGTACGCACCCCGGCCGGGTTCATCGAGGCCTACCGCACCTACGCCGAAGGCGGCTGGGTCGGCGTTGGCGGTGACCCGGTGTACGGCGGCATGGGCATGCCCAAGGTGGTCTCGGCCCAGGTCGAGGAAATGGTCAACTCCTCCAGCCTGTCCTTCGGCCTGTACCCGATGTTGACCGCCGGCGCCTGCCTGTCGATCAACGCCCACGCCAGCGAGGAGTTGAAGGAACAATACCTGCCGAACATGTACGCCGGCGTCTGGGCCGGGTCCATGTGCCTGACCGAGCCGCATGCCGGCACCGACCTCGGCATCATCCGCACCCGCGCCGAACCGCAGGCCGACGGCAGCTACAAGGTCAGCGGCACCAAGATCTTCATCACCGGCGGCGAACACGACCTCACCGAGAACATCATCCACCTGGTGCTGGCCAAGCTGCCGGACGCACCGGCGGGCCCCAAGGGCATCTCGCTGTTCCTGGTGCCGAAATTCCTGGTCAATGCCGATGGCAGCCTGGGTGCGCGCAACCCGGCCACCTGCGGTTCGATCGAACACAAGATGGGCATCCAGGCCTCGGCCACCTGCGTGATGAACTTCGACGAAGCGGTCGGCTATCTGGTCGGCGAGCCGAACAAGGGCCTGGCGGCCATGTTCACCATGATGAACTACGAGCGTCTGGGCGTCGGTATCCAGGGCCTGGCTTCGGCCGAGCGCTCGTACCAGAACGCCGTCGAGTACGCCCGTGACCGTCTGCAGAGCCGCGCGCCAACTGGCCCGCAGGCCAAGGACAAGGTTGCCGACCCGATCATCGTCCACCCGGACGTGCGTCGCATGCTGCTGACCATGAAAGCCCTGAACGAAGGCGGCCGGGCGTTCTCCACCTACGTTGCTATGCAACTCGACACCGCCAAGTTCAGCGAGGAGGCGACCGCCCGCAAGCGCGCCGAGGACCTGGTCGCGCTGCTGACGCCGGTGGCCAAGGCCTTCCTCACCGACCTCGGTCTGGAAACCGCGGTCCATGGCCAGCAGGTGTTCGGCGGCCACGGTTACATCCGCGAATGGGGTCAGGAGCAACTGGTGCGTGATGTGCGCATCACCCAGATCTACGAAGGCACCAACGGCATTCAGGCACTTGACCTGGTGGGCCGCAAGATCGTCGGCAGCGGCGGCGCGTTCTACACGCTGTTCGCCGACGAGATTCGCCATTTCACCGCCACGGCGGGCAGCGAGCTGGCCGAGTTCACCGCGCCGCTCAACGCCGCCTTGAATGACCTCGACGAACTGACCGCCTGGGTACTGGATCGCGCCAAGGGCAACCCCAACGAGATCGGCGCCGCTTCGGTGGAATACCTGCACGCCTTTGGCTACACGGCCTACGCCTACATGTGGGCATTGATGGCGCGCACCGCGCTGGCCAAGCAGGGTGACGACACCTTCTACGCCAGCAAGCTGGGCACCGCGCGCTTCTACTTCGCCCGTCTGCTACCGCGTTTGCAGTCGCTGTGCGCCTCGGTCAAGGCAGGCAGCGAGTCGCTGTACCTGCTCGACGCCGAGCAGTTCTGACGTAAATGCGCCATGTAAGCATTTACTTACATGGCGTGGTGGTCTTTGGCGTCTTCCGGAATATTGGATCCACAGTTAATCTTTCTCACATGGACGTCGCGCAGGACGCGCAATGAACAACCAGGGATGAACGAAGGATTCTCGCCAGGATGGTGGGGCGAAAGGGAAGTCAAAAGGGAAACAGTCTGTAAAACCCCGCTTCGGCGGGGTTTTCTTTTGCCTGCGTTTTTATCCCAGTACATCCAGCGGCGACACGCCCATCTGCCGCGGATCAATCTCCTCTTCCAGCAATGTGCGCAGCAGCTCGACCGACGCCTGCTGACGCTGAGCATCGCGGAACACCAGCCCGACCTTCAGCGGCACCCGTGGCTCGCTCAACGGCTTCCAGAGTAGTTCCGGATCTTCCGACCCTTCCTGCGCCCGCCCCGGCAATACTGTCGCCAGCGAAGTGTGCGCCAGGCTGTCGAGTATCCCGCCCATATTGTTCATTTCCGCCTGCACCTGCGGGCGCCGGCCCAGGTTGGCCAGTTGCCCCTGCCAGATCTGCCGCACCTGGAATTCCTCGCCGAGCAGGATCATCGGCAGTTCGGCGGCCTGTTTCAGCGAGACCTTCTTGAACTCGCGCAGCGGGTGCGTGTGCGGAATCACGACTTGTAACTCGTCTTCGTACAGCAGCAACCCGTGCAGCCCCGCCTGGCGCGGCGGCAGGTAGCTGATGCCGATGTCCAGCGTGCCGTTGAGCAGACGCCGTTCGATCTCCATCCCCGACAGTTCGTAGATCTGCACCACCAGGTGCGGCTGGGCCTTGCGCACCCGGTCAAGCAACTGCGGCACCAGGCTCGGCCGTACCGTTTGCAGCACGCCGATGGCCAGGGTACGCAGGGCCTGGCCCTTGAAGTTGCGCAGTGCTTCGCGGGCCCGCTGCAGACCGTCGAGCAGGGGCACGGCGTGGTTGTAGAGGGTGTGCGCGGCCAGGGTCGGCAGCAGGCGCTTGTTGCCGCGCTCGAACAGGCTGACATCGAGGCTGTGCTCGAGCTGGCGGATCTGTTGCGACAGCGCGGGCTGCGACAGCGACAGGCGCTCGGCGGCGCGGCCGACATGGCCTTCTTCATACACCGCGACGAAATAACGCAGTTGGCGAAAATCCATAACTTCTACTTATCGAAAAAGCTCGAAAAACGAAATGGCCGCGACGGCCCGAGACGCCTAGTCTATGCCCGTATTCACAAGGTTTACAGGGCCAGAAGGCGCGATGAACACCGTATATGTGGATGGCGTTTACATAGGCAAGGCAAAGAATCTCGGTCACGGTTTGATGACCGATATCGATAAGGAAGAGGTTGCGCGGCGGCTTTGGTTATGGCCGCAGGGGCTGGGAAGCGATGAACACGGCGACCCACGTTTCCATACCGGCCCGGAACGGGCCCTGCACCACTATCCGGCCGAGCACTACGCCTGGTGGCGGAAACGTTATCCACAGATCGACTGGCGGGCACCGGCGTTTGGCGAAAACCTCTCGACCCACGGCGTCACCGAAGAACAGGTGTGCCTGGGCGACCTGTTCCGCTGGGGCGGGGCGTTGCTGCAGATCAGCCAGCCGCGTTCGCCCTGCTACCGCCTGAGCCACCGCTGGGGACTGTCGGAGCTGCCGCAACAGGCGCAAGACAGTGGCCGCTGCGGCTGGTTCTACCGGGTGCTCAAGCCCGGCTTCGTCAGCGCCGACGAGCCGTTTGAACTGATACAGCGCAGTTATCCCGGCCTCACCGTGGCTTGGGCGCTGCACACTTTTTACCGTGAACCTCTGGAGCATGCGGGTTTGAAGAAGCTGGTGGATTGTCCGGCCCTGTCGTCACGCTGGCGCGATATCGCGATCAAGCGCCTGCGCAGCGGTACGGTCGAAGACTGGAGCGCACGCTTGCTCGGCCTGCCACAGGAAGGACTGCGCGCATGAACCTGTTCAACCTGCGGCGCCAGTCGGCACGCGCCGTCGAAGTGGCGCCGGCTCCGGCGCTGGCCGACCCGGTCGACCCGCTTTCCCGCGAGCACCTGATGCCGGCTATCGAACGTGCCGCGCAAGTCTTCGTTCGTGGCCAGGGCTCCTGGCTGTGGGACAGCGAAGGCCGGGCCTACCTCGACTTCACCCAGGGCAATGCGGTCAACAGCCTCGGCCACAGCCCCAAGGCACTGGTCCAGGCCCTGAGCGGTCAGGCCCAGGCGCTGATCCATTCCGGCGCGGGGTTTCACAACCGCGGCCAGCTCAAGCTGGTCAACCTGCTGTGCCAGAGCACCGACAGCGACCAGGCCTATCTGCTCAACAGCGGCGCCGAAGCCTGTGAAGGGGCGATCAAGCTGGCGCGCAAATGGGGTCAGCTTCATCGCAACGGCGCTTACCACATCATCACCGCCAGCCAGGCGACCCATGGCCGTAGCCTCGGGGCGCTGGCCGCTTCCGACCCGCTGCCGTGCAACCGCTGCGAGCCGGGCCTGCCGGGTTTCAGCAAAGTGCCGTTCAACGACCTGCCGGCGCTGCATGCGGCAGTGGACTCGCGCACCGTGGCGATCATGCTGGAGCCGATTCAGGGCGAGGCCGGTGTGATCCCGGCGACCCAGCACTACCTCAAGGGTGTGGAGCGGCTGTGCCGCGAGCTGGGCATTTTGCTGATCCTCGATGAAGTGCAGACCGGCGTGGGCCGCTGCGGTGCGCTGCTCGCGGAAGAAACCTACGGCGTGCGCGCCGACATTCTGACCCTCGGCAAGGGCCTCGGCGGCGGCGTACCGATCGCCGCGCTGCTGGCCCGCGGCACCGCTTGTTGCGCCGAGGCCGGTGAGCTGGAAGGCAGCCACCACGGCAACGCGCTGATGAGCGCGGCAGGTCTGGCGGTGCTGGAAACGGTGCTGGACAGCGGTTTCCTGAGTCAGGTGCAAGACGCCGGGCGTCACCTGCGTGACGGTTTGAGCCGTCTGGCCGGGCGTTACGGCCAGGGCGAAGTCCGTGGCCAAGGCCTGTTGTGGGGGCTGGAACTGAACGAGCCGCTGGCGGCCGAGGTGGTCAAGGCGGCGTTGCAGGAAGGCCTGCTGCTCAATGCGCCGCAGCCGAATGTGCTGCGCTTCTCGCCGGCGCTGACCGTCAGCCACGGCAATATCGACGAAATGCTGCTGCGTCTGGCCCGGGCCTTCTCCCGTGTCCACACCGCACAACTGAGCCGGCGCCGCGAGGCCAACGCCTGACCCGGACTCAGTCACGAATCAAACGAACCGTCTCGCGTTCCTGCGCGTCGCCCCGGACCTGTTGTTTTTGGTCTGGGGCGTTTTTTTTCGGCAATGGCGACTGGCTATGCTGTGGGAACCACGGCGCAGAGGCCGGGGTCAGAACAGGACATCATTCGAGGAGATGTTTCATGGACTTCATCCGCATCATCATCGCCATCCTCCTGCCACCGTTGGGGGTGTTTCTGCAGGTGGGGTTTGGCGGCGCATTCTGGCTGAACATCTTGCTGACGCTGCTGGGGTACATTCCGGGGATCGTGCATGCGGTGTATATCATCGCCAAGCGCTGAGCTTTTGAGCCTCATCGCCGCATCGCAGCGATGAGGCCATCAACCCGCGCCTAAAACCTTGCAGTAAAACCGCCACTCTTCCTCCAACGCATGCGCCAGGTTCGCTGCCGTCCTGAACCCATGCCGCTCGGTCGGATAGAAATGTCCCACCGCCTCGATCCCATTGGCCTTCAGCGCCGCCAACATCGAGCGGGTCTGTTCCGGCACTACCACCGCATCCAGTTCGCCCTGGAAGAAAATCACCGGCACCTTGATGTTCCCCGCGTGCAGTAACGGCGTGCGGGCGTGGTAGCGCTCGGCATCACGGTGCGGGTCGCCGATCAGCCAATCCAGATAATCCCCTTCGAACTTGTGCGTGGCCCGGGCCAGTGCAACGGGATCGCTGACGCCATACAAGCTGGCGCCGGCGCGGAATACGTCGTGGAAGGCGAGGGCGCACAGGGTGGTGTAGCCGCCCGCGCTGCCACCACGGATAAACGCCTGGGCCGCATCGACCAAGCCTTCAGCCGCCAGGTGCGCGACTGCCGCGCAGGCGTCTTGCACATCCACCTCGCCCCAGCGCAGGTGCAGCGCCTGTCGGTAGGCGCGGCCATAGCCGCTGCTGCCGCGGTAATTGAGGTCGGCCACGGCGAACCCGCGCTGCGCCCAGTACTGGATGCGCGGGTCGAGCACCGGATAACAGGCCGAGGTCGGCCCGCCATGGATGAACACGATCAGCGGCGTCGGGCCGCTGCCGTTCATGGCCGGGTAGAAGAAACCGTGAGCCTCGCCGTCGCCGCTCGGGTAGCTGAAGCCGCGCGGGCGGCTGATGCCGTCGGCGGGCAGCGGCAGCACGCCGCCCGCCAGCACCTGGACCGCATGGCTACGGCGGTCGATGGCGATTACCGCGGGCGGGCTGACCGGTGAGGCGGCGATGGCGTAGATCGACGTGTCGTCCAGATCGAGGCTGCGGAAGCGGCTGTAGTCGCCGCTGAAGTCGTCCAGTTCACCGTTCGCCGTGCGCAGGCCGAGGCGGGCGAAACCGCTTTCGAACCAGCTCGCCAGATAGCCATCGCCCACCGGCAGCCAGGTGCTGGCGCCCAGTTGCCATGGCGCGCCGGCATGGTCGGCGCTGGCGGCGGGCAGCGGCTGCCACTGGCCGTCGATTTCGCCCCAGGGTTGCCAGTAGCCGTTGCGGTCGGACAGGCAGTAAAGCCGGCCGTCGCGGTCGAAACGCGGTTGTTGCAGTGACTGCGGGCTGGCGTCGCCGGCGACGCAGCGCGGCGCTTGCTGCCCGTCACGAACATAGAGCCGGGTCGCGGTCCAGGGCTGGTCGGGCCGGCTCCATTCGATCCAGGCCAGGCGTTGGCCGTCATCGCTCAAGGTCGGCGCGGCGTAGAAGTCCGCGCCTTCGGCCAGTACCTCGCGATCACCGTCGGCGGCAATGGCGACCAGCCGGTGTTCCACTTGTTCGGGGGCGTGGGTTTCTTCCACCGCCAGCAGCCGGCCGGCGGCCCAGAGCAGGTCGCCATAGCGGCGCTGGCCTTGGGTCAGGGCTTGCGGCGGTGTGTCGTCGAGGGCTTGGCGGTAGAGCTGCTGATCGCTTTCATTGACGAACACCAGCCCGTCGTCGCTCAGGCAGAACGAGCCGCCGCCGTATTCGTAAACCCGGCTGCGCACGCTGAAACCGACCGGGGTCAGGCAGCGGGCCAGGCCGTCGCGCCAGTGCCAGATCCGGCAGGCGCCGTCGAGTGGGCGGAATTCGTTCCAGAACAGGCCGTGGGCACCGACCTTCAGTTCGGCGAAGTCGGTGCCGGCGGCGACGGCCTGCTCGGCGCTGAAGCGCTCAGCCGCGCGCGATGAGTCGGGAGTTTCGGTCATTGCGGAAGGTCATCTGGTCGATGGTCAGGCTGGCGGTCTCGGCCTCCTCCCGCGCCGCGAGAATCATGCCGTGGTCCTCCGATTTGGCACACACCGGATCAGCCTTGCTGGCGTCGCCGGTGAGCATGAACGCCTGGCAGCGGCAGCCGCCGAAATCACGTTCTTTCTCATCGCACGAGCGGCACGGCTCAGGCATCCAGTCATAACCACGATAGCGGTTGAAACCAAAGGAGTCGTACCAGATGTGCTGCATGCTGTGCTCGCGCACGTTGGGAAACTGCACCGGCAGTTGCCGCGCGCCGTGGCAGGGCAGGGCCGTGCCGTCCGGGGTGACGGTGAGGAACACGCTGCCCCAGCCGTTCATGCAGGCCTTGGGGCGTTCTTCGTAGTAGTCCGGGGTGACGAAGATCAGCTTGCACGGGTTGCCTTCGGCCTTGAGCCGGTCGCGGTATTCGTTGGTGATGCGCTCGGCGCGTTCCAGTTGTGCGCGGGTCGGCAGCAGGCCGACGCGGTTCAGGTGTGCCCAGCCGTAGAACTGACAGGTGGCAAGCTCGACGAAGTCGGCTTCGAGGGCGATGCACAGCTCGATGATGCGGTCGATGCGGTCGATGTTGTGCCGGTGGGTGACGAAGTTCAGCACCATCGGATAGCCCTGGGCTTTCACCGCCCGGGCCATTTCCAGCTTCTGCGCGAAGGCTTTCTTGGAGCCGGCGAGCAGGTTGTTCACCTGTTCGTCGCTGGCCTGGAAGCTGATCTGGATGTGATCGAGCCCCGCCTTCTTGAAGGTGGCGATCTTCTCCTCGGTCAGGCCGATGCCGGAGGTGATCAGGTTGGTGTAGTAGCCCAGTCGCCGGCCTTCGCCGATCAGCTCGGCGAGGTCCTGGCGCACCAGCGGCTCACCGCCGGAAAAGCCCAGTTGCGCCGCGCCCATTTCCCGCGCCTCGGCCATCACCTTGAACCACTGTTCGGTGGTCAGTTCCTGGCCCTGGGCGGCGAAATCCAGCGGGTTGGAGCAGTACGGGCATTGCAGCGGGCAGCGGTAGGTCAGCTCGGCCAGCAGCCACAACGGCAGGCCGACCTCGGGTTTGCCGGGTTGCTCACTCAAGGGTGATCCAGTGTTCGGCACGGGCCACCTCCATGAATTGCTCGATGTCTTCGGGAAGTTCGGGCACGCCGGGGAATTTCTCGTCGAGCAGGGCGATGATCGCGTTCACGTCGCGCTCGCCGTCGATCAGCTCGCCGATCAGCGCCGCGCTCTCGTTGAGCTTGATCATGCCCTCGGGATACAGCAGCACGTGGGCTTTCTGCGCCGGCTCGTACTGGAAGCGGTAGCCGGGACGCCAGCGCGGCGTCAGGTATCGGTCGAGGCTCATAGGGCAATCCCCCGGTGCCAGACCCGCGCGTCGGTGACGCTGTGATAGGGCGGGCGGTTGAGTTCGTAGGCCATGCTCATGGCGTCGAGCATGCTCCAGAGAATATCCAGCTTGAACTGGAGAATTTCCAGCATGCGCTGCTGGCCTTCTACCGTCGTGTAGTGCTGCAGGGTGATGGTCAGGCCGTGCTCGACGTCACGCCGCGCCTGGCTCAGGCGGTTGCGGAAGTAGGTGTAGCCGGTCGGGTCGATCCACGGGTAATGCTGCGGCCAGGTGTCCAGGCGCGATTGGTGGATCTGCGGCGCGAACAGTTCGGTCAGCGAGCTGCTGGCCGCTTCCTGCCAGCAGGCGCGGCGGGCGAAGTTGACGTAGGCGTCCACGGCGAAACGCACGCCGGGCAGCACCAGTTCCTGCGACAGCACTTGCTCGCGGTCCAGCCCCACCGCCTCGGCCAGGCGCAACCAGGCTTCGATGCCGCCGTCTTCGCCGGGTGCGCCATCGTGGTCGAGGATGCGTTGCAGCCATTCGCGGCGCACGTCGCGGTCGGGACAGTTGGCAAGGATCGCCGCGTCTTTCAGCGGAATGTTCACCTGATAGTAGAAGCGGTTGGCGACCCAGCCCTGGATCTGCTCGCGGGTCGCGCGGCCTTCGTACATCGCCACGTGGTAGGGGTGGTGGATGTGGTAGTAGGCGCCCTTGGCGCGCAGTGCCTGCTCGAATTCGGCGGGGGACAGCGGTTTCGCGTCGCTCATTACCTGGCGGCTCCTCAGAGTTCGATGCTCATGCCGTCGAAGGCGACTTCCACGCCACGGCGGTCCAGTTCGGCGCGCTCGGCCGAGTCCTCATCGAGAATTGGGTTGGTGTTGTTGATGTGGATAAGCACCTTGCGCTGCGCGGGGAAGCCTTCCAGCACCTGGAGCATGCCGCCGGCGCCGTTTTGCGGCAGGTGGCCCATTTCGCTGCCGGTGCGTGTGCCGACACCGCGGCGCTGCATTTCGTCGTCGTTCCACAGGGTGCCGTCCACCAGCAGGCAGTCGGCGTCCTGCATGCGTTGCAACAGGCTGTCGTCCACCTTGCCGAGGCCCGGCGCGTAGAACAGTTTGCCGCCGGTGCTCAGGTCTTCGACCATCAGCCCGAGGTTGTCGCCGGGGTGTGGGTCAAAGCGATGCGGCGAGTAGGGCGGTGCGGCGCTGCGCAGCGGGAAAGGGCTGAAACGCAGGTTGGGGCAGGCGTCGATGGTGAAGCTGCCGTCCAGTTCGATGCGGTTCCAGGCCAGGCCGCCGTTCCAGTGCTCGAGCATGTTGAACAGCGGGAAGCCGGTGGTCAGGTCCTGATGGACCATCTCGGTACACCAGACCTGATGCGGGCAGCCCTCGCGCAGGCTGAGCAGGCCGGTGGTGTGGTCGATCTGGCTGTCGAGCAGGATGATCGCGTCGATGCCGCTGTCGCGCACGGCGCGGGCCGGCTGCATCGGGGCGAACGACTGGAGTTGGGCGCGGATATCCGGCGAGGCGTTGCAGAGGATCCAGTGCACGCCGTCGTCGGACAGGGCGATGGACGATTGCGTACGCGCCTTGGCCCGCAGCGTGCCGTCGCGGTAGCCCTTGCAGTTGGGGCAATTGCAGTTCCACTGCGGGAAACCACCGCCGGCGGCGGAACCTAGAATCTGGACGTACATGGCCTACTCCTGCCCCGTCTGAAAATGAAA
>NZ_JANLOA010000119.1:0-34974 GCF_025466035.1 Pseudomonas sp. 20P_3.2_Bac5
GGGGGGTTTTTGGGGGGGGGGCCCCCCCCCCCCCCCCCCCCCCCCCCGACCGCCTGCTGCTCTGGGGGGCGGCGTGGCTGCTGCTGATTGCCCTGGCCGGCAGTTTCTCGGGCTGGCCGGGAGCACTGACGATGTTGGTGCTGGGCCCGCTGCTGTGGCGCCTGTACATGAGCTGGCGCTTCCAGCGTCGGCTGCGGCGGATGATCGAGCAACTGCCGACACTGCTCGATCACGCCGTGCGCAGCCTCAAGGCTGGGCGCACCCTCAGTGACGCCATGCTGGGCGCCATTGAAGTCTCCGCCGACCCACTGAAAAGCGCCATGCAACGGGTTCAGCGCAACGTGCAGATGGGGGTCAGTCTGGATGAGGCCCTGCTGGATCTGGCCGAGCTGTATGACCAGGACGAGTTCCACATGCTCGCCCTTGGCTTGCGGATCAACCACCGTTATGGCGGCAATGCCAGCGAGCTGCTGGAAAACCTGGTCAAGCTGATTCGCGAGCGTGAGCAGGGGGGCCGCCAGTTACGCGCCATGACCGGCGAAACACGGATGACCGCTGTGGTGCTGGCGTTGCTGCCAATCAGCATGGTCGGCTACTTCATGCTCGCCAACCCGGGTTACCTGTTGTCGATGTGGCACAACCACAGCGGCCAGATGATGCTGCTGACCGCGTTCATCTTGCAGTTGCTGGGTTGCGTGACGCTTTGGCGCATGTTGCGGAGTATCTGAAATGGCGTTGCTGATCAGTGCCGGACTGTTCTTGCTCACCTTCATGCTGTTGGTGTTTCACCTGGCGCGGCAACACCGTCGCGAGCAGTTGGTCGCCCTGCGTTTGCAAGGCCGGCAAAGCGCCGAGGCGGCGCAGGATAGCTGGCTGGAGCGCCTGGGCAACAGCTCGC
The DNA here is from genome assembly GCF_025466035.1 of Pseudomonas sp. 20P_3.2_Bac5. Taxonomy (NCBI): domain Bacteria; kingdom Pseudomonadati; phylum Pseudomonadota; class Gammaproteobacteria; order Pseudomonadales; family Pseudomonadaceae; genus Pseudomonas; species Pseudomonas sp. 20P_3.2_Bac5. The sequence continues at coordinate 899 of NZ_JANLOA010000119.1, forward strand.
TGGCCCAGCGCTCGCTGAGCCTGGATGGCGAGACCCGTTTGTTGCTCGACCGCATTGGTTGGCGGCGCACACGCCAGCGTTCGCTCTTCGCCGCACTGCAGATCGGCGTGCCGCTGTGCGCTCTGGTCGTCGCCGTACTGGTCCAGCATTTCGTCTACCCCGACAGCAAGACACCCTGGATGCTTCCGGTGTTCGCCCTCGGTATCGGTTACCTGCTGCCCAAACGCATCCTCGCCTACGTCGCGGCACGACGGCAGCAGCAGATTGCCGATGAGGTTTCCAGTTTCATTCCGCTGCTGCGCATCCTCTTCGACTCCGGACTCGCGGTGGAACAGAGCCTGCGCATCCTCGGCACTGAAGGTCGACAATTGCTTCCCGTGCTCAGCCAGGAACTGCAACTGATTCTGGTTCGGGTGGACTCGGGACTGGCGTTGGCGCCGGAGCTGGAAAAGACCGCGAAGCTGCTGTCGGTGGACGAGTTCAACGACACCTGCGTGATCCTGCAACAGTTGCTGACCCAGGGCGGTGGTGCGATGAAGTCGCTGCTGGCGCTCAAGCAACTGCTCGATGACCGGCGCCTGACGCGGCTGCAGGAACGTATTTCAAAAATGTCCGGGAAGATGTCCGTCGTCATGATGGTCTTTCTCTTTCCCGCCTTGTTGATCGTGCTGGCCGGGCCGGGTCTGACCGCGCTGGCCCGGGCCTTCAGTCACTGAATGGGGAGCTGTGCATGAGAGTCGGCGTATTGATACTGGGCGTGGTGCTGTTGAGCGGCTGCGCCAACCAGGGCGGTGCGCCCTGGTTGGCGCAACTGGGCGGTTCGGCCAGTTGCGCCAAGCCGGATTCTTCCCAGGAACTGACCTTGAACATGGCTGATGAAATGCTCGCCGACGGCCGTCCTCATGCCAGCCTCGCGCACCTTGAGGAAATGCCCGACAACCTTGCCCAGGTGCGCGTGCGCAAGGCCAAAGTGCTGCGCCTGCTGGGCAGCAGCGAGGCCGAGCCGCTGTACCGCAGCCTGCTGGGTAGTTGCATGGCCGCCGAGGCGGAACATGGTCTGGGGCAACTGGCCTCGGCACGTGGCGATAACGTCCAGGCCCGGCAGCACCTGCTGCGCGCGGTGCGCCTGGCGCCCACCGACGAGAAAATCCGCAACGACCTCGGCGTGATTTACCTCAACCTCGGCGAAATGGAAAAAGCCCGTTTCGAGTTTCTTACCGCCATCGAGTTGAAAGACACTGACCGGCTGGCGGCGGTCAACCTGGTGACCCTGCTGCTGTACCAGGACAAGTGGCAACAGGCTGCCGACCTGGTCAGCCGCCTGGGTCTGAGTTCGGCCCAGTTCAGCGAAGCCCAGGCCCGTGCCGAGCAACTCAAACCCGGCGGCGCACAGCCGCCCAGGAGTTCCTGATGAACGTGCGAATCCCGTTGTTGATCATGCTGGCCGGTTTCTCGTGCGCCGCCACGGCGGTTCCCGAAGGGCCCTCGTCCAAGGCCCAGGAAACCACCGAAACCTGGCTGCAACTGCAACCCAAAGGGCTGCACGCCTCCAGCAACCCGCAGGCCACCACACCCAAGGAATACGACAAGACCATGGAGCGCTGGCAGAAGGTGTACGACTACAAGATTCCTGATGTCTTCAAGTGGGAGAAGGTGACGTCGTCGGGGAGTCAGTGAGTCGGGCGGAAGCTTTCCAGCGTTCTTAAGATCGAGCACCGCCTAAGCGGCGTTCGATCTCAAGGGCGCTCAATGCTCCGTCACCCGCTGCCACGGCGTCGAGGATCCAGGCGATAGCGCCAGGGCCAGTTGCGTGCGGTTGTGCATGTGGGTCAGGCGCAGCACCTGCGAGACATAGAGCTTCACCGTGTTCTCGGTGATGCCCAGTTCACAGGCGATCTGGTAATTGGTCTTGCCCTTGCCGACCAGCCGCGCCACATCAAGCTGGCGGGGCGACAGCGGGGAGAAGATGGTCGGGATGGTGACGCTGTCGTGCTCGCTGTCTTCGCTGCCGTCGCCTTTGCCGGGCGCCTGGCCGCGAGCTTTGTCCAGGTCCTGGTAGAGATCGTCGATGGAGTCGGCGAGGTACTTGAGCTTCTGGTTCAGGTGGCCAAGTTGATGGAAGTTCTTCTGCCGTTTCAGCAATTCCGTTTCCTGATGCTGCAGGCCCTTGAGCAACTCTTCGAGGTCGACCGGCTTCTGGTAATAGTCCGCGAAGCCTTCGCGCAGGGCCTTGATGACATCCTGCTTTTCGGCGCGGCCGGTCAACATGATGGCTTCGAAGGCGCGCTCCTGCCCGGCACTTTTCTTCAGCGCCTTGACCAGCTCGATACCGTCGTACTCGGGCATGTTCAGGTCGCAGAGGACCAGGCCGATGGCCGGGTCGGCGTTGAAGCGATCGATGGCAGTGACGCTGGAATGGCAGGGGACGCAGAGATAACCGCTGCTTTCGAGGAATTCACAAAGCTCTTCGACGATCAGTGGCTGGTCATCGACGACCAGAACTTTCACTTGGCTGGTTGGCATTTAACTCGCAACTCCATGCTGAGGTGCCCTCCCTGAAAGCTGCCAAGGCGGTCCCGGGTCACGGTGGGGCACTAACTCAAAAGTAGTCGCTCCTTTCGACTATTTACAAGGCGTAACACCCGTGCGACAGGCACCAGGCGACTAATGGATCCATAAAGCGGCCAGCAGGAAGCCCGCCATGAGGAATGGGGCGAAGGGCTGCTTTTTTGACACTTCCTCGTGGATCGCCTGCAGGCGCTTCTTAACCTTCTGATTAAGCAGCGACCACAGCCAGCGTCGGCTGATCAGCCAGACCAGCACCGCGACTCCGGCGCCGATGAAAGTGCCCAGCAGATACCACTGGTCAGTTGCCAGGGCCAGGGCGCCCAACATCTTCACGTCGCCAGCCCCCAAGCGGCCGAGGATATAACCCGGAAGGGTTAACAACATCACCAGTACCAGCGCGACCGCCGCATCCGTGGGCTCGGCACCGATCCAGGTGTGGCCGGTGACGAACAGATAGGCGAGGGCGAGGGCGGCTGCACCGAGGGTGAGGACGTTGGCGATCTGTCGTTCGCGCACATCCTGTTCGGCACAAAGGGCAAGCCACAACAGCACGACTAGACTTTGCATTGGCGAAAGGCCATCCCCTGGTCTGTTTGATTCTATGCTTGTCAAAGAGGTGTCACTGTCAGGGTAGACGCGATCATGAAAGCGAGCTTAGGTGGACGGGAAAAAGGTGCGGTGGCGATTGAGTTCGCCCTGGTCTTCGTAATGTTCTTTACGGTGTTCTACGGGCTGCTCAGTTACAGCCTGCCCATGCTCATGGTGCAGTCGTTCAACCAGGCCAGCAGCGAAGCGGTGCGCCGCTGCGTGGCGCTGGACCCGACCAGTGCGACCTATGGCACCGACGTCACCAACCTGGCCAAACAGGTGCTGGAGCAACAACTGGCCTGGCTACCTGGTGCATTGCGTTTCCAGTACGCCAGTGACGCCACCGTGACGCTGACGTCGGGCAAGCTGCTGACGGTGAGCGTCCACTACGACAAAGCCAAGATCACTTCGGCGATGCCGGTGCTGGTGTTGCCGGTCATCGGCGAAGTGCCGCGACTGCCGGCGCGACTGGGTGCTCAAGCGAGCCTGCAACTTTGAGCGGCGGCTCGGGGTTATTCGACCGCTGGCGGACCCGCGCCGGCGAACTTCCGACCTGGCCCGAGACCTCGGCACCGCCCGCGGTCGGCCTGCAACTGTGGCTGGATAATCAGGCGCGAGTGCTGCGCCTCAGCGGCCCGTTGCGCACCGTGCTGGCCTTGCCGGCGCAGATGCCGGCGCGATTGCAGGACTATGTGCAGCCTCATAGCCTGCTGGCCCTGGAAGGCGAGCCGCCGGACTGGCAGGCGCACCCGCTTGACCTGGACTTCCGCGCCGCCGCAGGTCACACCTTGCATACCCGTGGCTGGATGCTGGCTCAGCCCGAGGGCTGGTTGCTGCAACTGTTCGACATCGGCGACCTGGTGCAGCAACAACGCCAGGGCCTGGCTGCGCAGCAGCGACAAATGCTCGCCAGTGAAGTCGCGGCGGCGCTACGCGATTGCAGCCTTGAGCACCTGGCGGAACAGGCCGGCGAGCAGTTGCGCCGTCTCGCCTGGCACTGGCAGGCGGGTTGGGCGATGTTGTGGGTACGGGGCGCCGGCGGCTGGAAAAACTACGTGCACTACGGCGACAACCTGCCCTGGAGCGAGCAACGGCTGGGCCTGCTGCTCAGCGACCTGCCGGCCGAGCACCTGATCCACAGTGCTGCCCAGCCCACTTTGCAGGTGCTGGAATTGCCGTTCTACCTGATGCCCCACACCCAGCAGCACGAAGTGCAGGCCTGGTTGCTGTGCGAGGACCGCGGCCAGCCACGTCTGGACGACGACGCCTTGCTGCTCGCCGACGCCTTGGCCGAGCCGCTGTTGGCACGTCTTGCGGGTGATCGGCTGCAGGCCAGTCAGCAGCGCCTGGACAATGTGCAGGGCCTGCTCGGCGCCGGTTGGTGGGAGTGGTCGCCGCATGATCCTTATCTGCATCTGGCGCCGGGGCTGGCGATCAGCTTCGGCGTGCCGGCGCGGGTCACCCTGGCCGACTGGCTGACCCAGGTGCACCCGGCCGATCGCGAGGCGGCGCTGCTGGCATTCACCAGCCTGCAACGCCAGGGCGACAGCCTGCAATTGTGCCTGCGCCTGCTTGGCGACACGCCGCGCTGGTACCGTTTGTGCGGCGAGCTGCGTGGCCAGGGCGAGGCGCGCCGGCTGCACGGATTCATGCTCGACATCAGCGACATCAAGCAGCAGGAACAACAGGCCAGCGCCGCCCACGCGCGGCTGGACAACCTGATCGCCAGTTCGCCGGCGGTGATCTATATCCAGCACTACGATGACGGCGCGCTGCACGCCGAATTCTTCAGCGCCAGCCTGCAACCGTTGCTCGGTTGGCAGCCCGTGCCCGGTGAGCGCCTGCAACCGGCGCAATGGGTGCATCCTGACGACCAGCCGCTGTGGCTGGCGCGCACCCGCACCCTGTTGCGCGAAGGCCAGGTGCGCAGCCGCTACCGCCTGCGCGACAGCGAAGGCGGCTGGCACTGGGTGCTCGACGAGGCCCGGCTGTTGCGCAATGACCTGGGCATCCCGGTGGAGGCGGTGGGCATCTGGCTCGACGTCACCGAGACGACCCAGGCCGCCGAGCGGGTACGCCAGAGCGAGGAGCGCTATCGCGTGCTGGTGGAGGATTCGCCGGCGATGATCTGTCGCTACCGCCCCGATCTCGAACTGCTCTACGGCAACCGGCCGCTGGCCGATTACCTGGAATGTACCCCGGCGCAACTGCCGGGCATGAACCTCGGCGACTGGCTGTCGCCGGGTCAGCACGAACTGTTTGTCGAACGCATTGTCCGGCTCAGCCCTGATGCGCCGGTGAGCAGTGACGAAGTCTGCCTGCAACTGCCGGGGCGCCAGCATGCGTGGTGGATCTGGTCGGACCGCGGCCTGTTCGATGCCGACGGTCGTCTGTTGGAAATCCAGGCGGTGGGCCGCGACAACACCGAGGTCCGGCGCAGCCAGCAACTGCTGCTGCAAAGCGCCAAGATGGCCACCCTCGGCGAGATGTCCACCGGGCTCGCCCATGAAATCAACCAGCCGCTCAACGTGATGCGCATGGCCGTGGTCAACGCCCTCAAGCGCCTGGAAGGCGGCGAGGTGGACGTCGATTACCTGCAGGAAAAACTCAAACGCATCGACGCCCAGGTGGTGCGGGCGTCGAAGGTGGTCGATCACATGCGCGTCTTTGGCCGCCGCTCGGAGGTTGAGCGCGGGTTGTTCGAGCCTTGGGTTGCGGTGGAGGGCGCGCTGTCGCTGCTGGCCGATGGTCTGGCCGCCAAGAATGTAGCGGTGCGCCTGGGTGATCCGCTGACGGGGTGTCCGGTCAGCGGTCATATGGATCAGTTGGAGCAGGTGTTGATCAACCTGATGGTCAACGCCCGTGATGTGCTGATGGAGAAGAAGCCAGAGCAGCCGTGGATCTCGCTGCGCAGCGAGCGCGACGGTCATTGGGTGCGCCTGCTGGTGGAAGACAACGGCGGCGGCATCGAGCCGCGTCTGCTGGAGTGCATCTTCGAACCGTTCTTCACCACCAAGCCGGCGGGTGTCGGGACCGGACTGGGGTTGTCGGTGAGTTACCGGATCGTCGAAAGCATGGGCGGCACCCTGAGTGTCAGCAATGGCCGGGACGGGGCGCGCTTCGTTATCGAGTTGCCGGTTCAGAGCACCAGTTGAGCGCGGTTGCTGCTGCAGTCAAGGTGAGCGGCGACGTCGGTCACCACCAGATCGATGCCCAGCACTTTCAGCAGTGAATTGATCAGCGGATTGGTCAGGTTGTTGAGCAGGGTGGTGATTTGGGGTACCAGAATATTCTTCACGCCCGTGAGCAGGCTGGTGGCCGAGGTGACCACCTGCCCCAGCGGGTGGCTGCCCTGCGGCTGATACGTCAGTAACTGCACGCCAGTGAGGGTGGTGCCGAGGCTGGCAACGGCATTGCTGGCGCCGTTGATCTCCTTGTACACCGGCGGCTGGTTGAGCTTGGGCAACTCGGTGGGGCCACTGAACAACAGATTCACGGGCGCACTTGGCGGCGTGCCGATCATGGTGGTATCGACCTTGATGCCGACGCCTCCGCCCGCGAAGGGCACGCGGGTCCCGCAGCCAAAGGAAATGATGGTCAGGTTGGTACACACGTTGGTGCCGAAGTCGATCAGCGGGATGGGCTGGATTGACGTGTTGCCCTTGGTGAAAAAGTCGCTGGGCGTGTCGAACTTGCCCACAGCGACTTTCGCCGCCGCGCTTTGGGTACTCGCGGTGAGGGTCTTGGTGGGCGTGCAGGTGTAGTTGCTGACGTGGCTGGTGGCTTCTGCCACTTCCAGGCCGACATTGATCTGCTGCACGTTCGGCAACAGTTGAATGTCACTGACTTTGCAAGGCACCAGCAGGGCGCAGCCGATGGATTGCAGAGTGCCCTTGAGGTTCAGGGTCAGCAGGTTGCCGATCAGCGTGGTCAGCGGCGAGGCGAGGGAGAGCACCGCATTGGTCAGGCCGGTGATGCTGCTCAGAACCGGCAGGTTGAGTGAAATCAGCGCCCGCACCTGGGCCGTGTGCACCGTGATGTCGTCGGTCGCCGGATTGCCAATGGCGGAAAGCTGCTCCGGCTCGATCACCTTCAGTTGAATCGTGCCCGTCACCAACCCCAGCAGGTTCAGCGGAACCTGCGCCACCGCAGCGCTCTGCTGGGCCGCCAGCAGCACCGACGCCTTTACCAGGTCGATGACGTTGACCATGGTGTCGAGGCCCGCCTTGGCCGTGCCGTTCTGGATATCCAGCATGTCGCCCAAGTGAATCACGGTGCTGTTGTTCGCGCCCACCACCACCTTTCCGAGGTTGGTCACGACATCGGCCAGCGCGCCCGACTGGCTCGCCACATTTGCGGCGACCTGGACGATATCGGTGACGTGCAGGTCCTTGGTCAGCAGTTCGTCGTAATGGCCGGCGCCGACATTGGCCTTGATCGCCAGTGCGTCGAGAAAACTCAGCAGGTTGATCTGCGTGTTGGCGATGCCCTGCCAGCCCACGGCATCCAGGGTCACGCGCCCGCCCAGTGGGTCGATCAGCGCATTGAGCAGCGCCGACTTTTGCGTGTCCATGGTCAGCAGGGTCGAACGCAGGCGCAGCATGGCCACCGGCGGCAGCGGCGCGGCGGCCACGGCCTGGGCATGCAATTGCAGGGTGTCGGGAATGGACTCGCCGGCCACCAGGTTTCGGATGCCGGCGGCGATGCTGGTGGGCACGTTCACGGTGCCCGCGACCTTGATGGCCTGGGCCAGGCTGGCATTCGGGCTGAAGCTGCGCAGGCTGTTGGCGCCGGTGCTGACGCTGCCGCAAGTGGTGACCAGGGTGTTGCCGCCGCCGAGGGTGAAACCGTTGCGTACTGCGCTGGTGTTCGCCAGGGTCGCGGCCTGCGGTCCGATGCCATTGCAGGTGGCGCTCTGGCCCGCGGCTTCCAGAGCCGCCATATCGACGATGCGTTGCAGCTTGCGCTGTTCCATGTAGAGCCGCCCGCCGTCCACCGCGAGCAGGCCGAAAACCACGGCGAGGGCCAGTGTCAGCGCGGTCATCAGGCCGATGGCACCGCCCTGGCGTGTAGCGAATCGGGAAGACACGAGCACTCCTTTGCCGGCACATGGCCGTGCACGTCGCGTGCGTCCAAGGAGTGTAGTCAAGAACATGGCCAGTCGCCTTTATCGGCGACCGGCCATGGACGAAGGGTCAATGAGGTGGGTAGTTGGCCAGCACCTGGTTGACGGTTTTCTGGATCGCGGTGTTGCGTTCTTCCGGCGTCGGCGGGTAGTGGTTCATGGTCTGCTCGGCGCTGCCGCGCCAGACCAGCTTGCCGTCGCGGCCGTCGAACAGGTCGATCTGGATGGTCGCCACCTTGTACTCGACGGTGCGGGTCTCGTTGAACGCCGGGCCGCCCCAGTAGCCTCCCCAGTAACCGCCCCACGCGCCACCGTACTGGGTGGTGACCTGTTGATGACGGTTTTCCACGATGAGGTAGGTCTGCACGTTCAGATCGCCGCGAGTGCCGGGCTGCGCAGGACGCAGGCCGCGCTGGTCGAGTTGCCCGCTGACGGCCTGGCGAATGCGTTGTTCGGTGAGGTCGCTCTTGATCCGGGGATCATCCGGGCGGTATTGCAGCGCCGGTTCCAGCCAGGTCCAACTGCGGTACGCGGCGAAGTCGCGGCTGGCATCGAAGTCCTGGCTGACGTTGTTGGTCTGGCAGGCTGCGAGCAGTGCCAGCAGCGAGAATAAAGCAAGTCGGCGGAACATGGTCGTACTCCAATGACGTTGACTAGCTGGGAGGATAGCCGCTCATGGCTTTTTCGACGGCCTTGCGCAGGGCCTCTTCGCGATCGCCCAGGGAACCCTGGCTGCCGCTCTCGGCACTGGCGCTCCAGACCGGCTGGCCGCTGCCGGCATCGAACAAATCGACGCGCACCACCATCACCTCGATCTCGTAGGTTCGCACCACGGGCACGCTGCCGTAGAGCCCGTAGCTGTTGCCGTAGTAACCGTGGCGATAGCCCATTCCGCCATAGCCACCATAGGGATAGTAATCATCGTCGCGGTACTGCCGCAGGCGCCGTTCCATGCGCATGCCGGCGCTGACCAGCAGGTCGCCGCGGCCACCACGGGCGGGGCGCAGACCGCGCTGGTCGAGGGCATTGCTGACCACATCGGCCAGTTGCGCGGCGTCGGTCGAGGCGTTGCCGGCGGGCAACTGACCGTCGCGCCAGGTCCAACTGCGGTAGCGACCGTAGTCGCGGGCCGGTGCCGGGTAGGCGCTCTGGTCGAAGGTCGTGGCCGCCTGCGGAGGCGCGGGCGGCAAGGGCCGGGAGTCGGCGACATAAGGGTTGCTGCCCTGGCAGGCGGCCAGGGCAAGACAAGTGAGGGCGAGGACGACACGGTACGGCATGTGGCTCTCCCAGGGCGTTGGGCCCTAACGGGGTCGACATATCCAGTGCAGGTAACGACCGAGGCCGGCGAAGGCCGGGTGACGACGGTGGGCCAGTTCCATTTCGAGCAGGTCGATCAGTTCGGCGCGGGCCTGGAATTCCGTGGGCATATAGTCATGGAACACGCGCACGCCGCTCTCGGTGTCTATCTGCCATAGACCTTCAACTTGCGCCCTGAGTTCGCGCGGATCAAGGGGTTTCTGTGGCGTCAGGCTCTGCTTTTCACCGGCCAGGGTGTTGCGCCGCATCTTGCGGAAATGGCCTTTGAGCAGGTTGCGGTAGACCAGCGCGTCGCGGTTGTAGAACGCCAGCGACAACAGGCCATCGGGGCGGGTGAGCTGATGCAGCACTGGCAGGATGGTTTCCGGCTCGGCGAGCCATTCCAGCACCGCGTGGCAGATCACCAGGTCATAGGGCTCGGTCAGTTCGCCGAGCAGGTCCTGCCACGGCGCCTGGATGAAGGTAGCCGGCTGGCCGGCGGCCGCGAAGCGCTCGCGGGCGCCGTCGAGCATCGGCGCGGCGGGTTCGGCCAGCGTCAGGTGATGCCCGCGCTCGGCCAGCCACAACGACATGTGGCCCAGGCCCGCGCCAATATCCAGCACCCGCAATGGGCGATCCGGCAGGCACTCGGCGAGGTCTGCCTGGAGTACCGCGAGGCGGATCGCGCCTTTGGCGCCGCCGTAGATCTTCTCGGCGAAGCGGGTCGCCAGGGCATCGAAATGACGGTCGTTCATTTGGCGAAGCGCCTCTCGCTATCGGCCAGCTTGGCGCGCACCACCTGCTCCAGGTCCAGCCCCAGTTCGCTGCACAGCAACAGCAGGTAGAGCACCACATCGCCCACTTCCTGGCCGGCATGTTCCAGTTGTTCGGCGGACAACTGCCGCGACTGGTCCTCGCTCAGCCACTGGAAGATTTCCACCAGCTCGGCCATTTCAACGCTGGCGGCCATGGCCAGGTTTTTCGGGCTGTGAAAACCACGCCAGTCATTGTTGTCGCGGATGCGGTGCAGCCGTTGAGTGAGTTCTTGCAGATTCATGTGGGGTCTCCTGAGGCGGTATAGCTTCAGGGGGAAGCGGGTGGCTGGCAAGCGATGCGTGTCTAATCGAGCGGTCGCCATGTGCCGCTCATATGCACCAGCCCGCCATGCCCGCTCAAGCGGAACTGCCCGCTCGGCACCTCTTTGCTGCCATCCAGGATGACCTCGCTCGGCAGCCGCACCGGCTTGTGGAAATCCACCGCCACTTCATAGCCACTGCGCGGCAAGTGCCCGCGCAGGTGCGCCAGGGCCACGGCCTTGCTCCACATGCCGTGGGCGATGGCCTGGGGAAAACCGAACAGCTTCGCGGTCGCGGCGCTGAGGTGGATGGGGTTGTAGTCGCCGCAGACCTTCGCGTAATGCCGGCCGATATCGCTGTCGGCATACCAGCGGGTCAGCTCGCTCATTTCCAGTTGCGCCGGCTCTTGCGCCACGGGCGGCTCACCTTCGAGTTTCATGCCGCGACAAAGCATGCGGCTGCTCTCCGACCAGAGCAGCCCGAGGCCGTCTTCGGCGTCGGTGCGCAGGTCGAAGGTGGCGCCTTTTTCGTGAGGCTGAAGGTTATCCACAGACACCGCGAAGCGCAGCCGCGACACGCCGCCCAACGGGCGCAGCACACAGATGCGATTGCTCAGGTGCACCAGCCCCAGCAGCGGAAACGGAAACGCTTTGTCCGTCAGCAACTGCAATTGCAGGGCGAACGCCATCACATGTGGATAAGTCGGTGGCAGGCGGCCGTCGTTGCTGAACAGGCAGAGCTTGCGGTAAGCGGCCAGATTGCGTTCATCGACGCTGAGCGAGCAGCGCAGGCCGGTGGTCGGCAGCGTGTCGCCGCTGATCTTGCGCTTGCTCGCGGCCTTCAGGTACAGCCCGGAAAGGCCGGCGGTGTGACCAACGTCGTGCCAGGTCTGGGTCATGGTCAGGCCCCCATCACGGCTTGGCCGCACACCCGCAGCACTTGGCCGTTGACCGCGCCGCTGCCCGGCTGCGACAACCAGGCGACTGCTTCGGCGACGTCCTGCGGCAGGCCGCCCTGGCCGAGGGAGCTCATGCGCCGCCCGGCTTCACGCAAGGTGAACGGGATGGCCGCGGTCATGCGGGTTTCGATAAACCCCGGCGCCACGGCGTTGATGCTGGCGCCGCGCTCGGCTAGCAGCGGCGCCCAGGCCTGCGCGAGGCCGATCAGGCCGGCCTTGCTCGCCGCGTAGTTGGATTGCCCGCGGTTGCCGGCGATCCCGCTGATGGAGGCGAGCAGGACGATCCGCGCGTTGTCGTGCAGGGCACCGCCGTCGAGCAGGGCCTGGGTCAGCACGGCCGGGGCCTTGAGGTTGACCGCCAGCACTGAGTCCCAGTATTCCGGGGTCATGTTGGCCAGGGTCTTGTCGCGGGTGATGCCGGCGTTGTGCACGACGATATCGATGCCCTCCGGCAGGCCTTCGAGCAGTTGCGTCGCTGCGTCGCTGGCGCAGATATCCAGCGGCAAGGCACGGCCGCCGAGACGCTCGGCCAGGGCGTGCAGATCATCGCTGGCCTGCGGTACATCCAGCAGCACGACATCGGCACCATCCCGGGCCAGGGTTTCGGCGATGGACGCACCAATGCCGCGCGCCGCGCCGGTCACCAGCGCCGTGCGTCCGGCGAGCGGGCGGGTCCAGTCCTGCACCTGGCTGGCGCAGGCTTCCAGGCGCAGCACCTGGCCGCTGACGAAGGCGCTTTTTGGCGACAGGAAGAAGCGCAGCGCACCTTCGAGTTGGTCTTCCGCGTCGCGGGACACATAGAGCAGTTGCAGGGTGCCGCCGTTGCGCAACTCCTTGGCCAGCGACCGGCTGAAACCTTCAAGGGCGCGCTGGGCGACCCTGGCCAGCACCTCGTCGAGGTGCTCCGGCGCACGCCCGAGAATGACGACATGCGCGCTGCCGGCGAGGCTGCGCAGCAGCGGCTGGAAGAACTCGCGCAACTGCTTGAGCTGGTCAATATCGCTGATGGCACTGGCATCGAACACCACCGCCTTGAGCTTGCTGCCCAACCCGGCGACCCACGCCGGCAGGCCCAGGGCTTCGTCGGCGAAGCTGTAGGCCTCGTCGGTGAGACGACTGGCGAACGCCGCCACCTTCGCCGCCAGCGGCCCGCCGCCGAGCAGCAGGGCGCCCTCCACCGGGCGTAGCCGACCGGCTTCCCAGCGTTCCAGTCGGGCCGGCGCGGGCAGGCCGACAGCACCCACTACACGGCGTCCGAAATCGGAGTTGGCGAAGTTGATATAGCGATCGCTCATGAGTACGTCTCCCTGAAATAAGCTCCAAAGTGTGGACCATGATCGGCCATTGGTCGTTCGCTCCGGGAAAAAACACCTACGCTGTAGGCGTCTATTTCGCGAAGTAAGGAAGTCTTCTATGCGAGTTTTGCGTCGGGTCGCGATCATTGGCGGCAACCGAATCCCTTTCGCCCGCTCCAACGGCCCTTATGCCCGCGCCAGCAACCAGATGATGCTGACCGCCGCCTTGGAAGGGCTGATCGAGCGCTTCAGCCTGCACGGCCTGCGCCTGGGCGAAGTCGCCGCGGGGGCGGTGCTCAAGCATTCCCGCGATTTCAACCTGACCCGTGAATGCGTGCTCGGCTCGCGCCTGTCGGCGCAGACCCCGGCCTACGACATCCAGCAGGCCTGTGGCACCGGTCTGGAAGCGGCGTTGATGGTTGCCAACAAGATTGCCCTGGGCCAGATCGAGTGCGGCATCGCCGGTGGCGTCGACACCACGTCCGATGCGCCCATCGCCGTCAACGAAGGCCTGCGCCGGATATTGCTGGAAGCCAATCGCGGCAAGAGCACGGGGGAGAAACTCAAGGCCCTGCTCAAGTTTCGCCCGAGCTACCTGAAGCCTGAACTGCCGCGCAATGGCGAGCCGCGTACCGGGCTGTCCATGGGCGAGCATTGCGAGCTGATGGCGCAGACCTGGCAGATCGGCCGCCAGGAGCAGGACGAATTGGCCCTGCGCAGCCACCAGAACATGGCCGCGTCCTTCGCCGAAGGCTGGCACAACGATTTGCTGACGCCGTTCCAGGGCTTGTCCCGCGACCACAACCTGCGCCCGGACCTGACCCTGGAAAAACTCGCCAGCCTCAAGCCGGTGTTCGAGCGCAGCGAGAAGGGCACCCTCACCGCCGGCAACTCGACGCCGCTCACCGACGGCGCCTCGGTGGTGCTGTTGGCGAGCGAGGACTGGGCGAAAGAGCGCGGCTTGCCGGTGCTGGCCTACCTGCTGGACGGCGAGAACGCCGCGGTGGATTTCGTCAAAGGCCACGAAGGCTTGTTGATGGCGCCGGTCTACGCGGTGCCGCGGCTGCTCGCGCGCCACGGCCTGAGCCTGCAGGACTTCGATTACTACGAAATCCACGAAGCCTTCTCCGCGCAGGTGCTGTGCACCTTGAAAGCCTGGGAGGACGCCGACTACTGCCGCGAGCGGCTGGGCCTCGACCAGCCGCTGGGGTCCATCGATCGCAGCCGGTTGAACGTGAAGGGCAGCTCGTTGGCCGCCGGCCATCCGTTCGCTGCTACGGGCGGGCGTATTGTCGCCAACCTGGCCAAGCTGCTCGACCAGGCGGGTCAGGGCCGCGGGCTGATTTCCATCTGCGCCGCGGGCGGTCAGGGCGTGACGGCGATTATCGAGCGCTGACCAGGGCGGCGGCTTCCCGGGCCGGCTGGTTGGCGTAATGCTCGGCCATGATCGAGCAGACGATCAACTGCAGCGGGTGATAGATCATGATCGGCAGCAGGATCAGTCCCAGGCCCGGGTGGGCGCCGAAAATCAGCGCGGCCATCGGCGCCCCGGCGGCCAGGGACTTCTTGCTGGCGCAGAACACCGCGGCGATCTCGTCGGGACGGCTGAATTTCAGCGCCCGCGCGCTGCGGGTGGTCAGCCACAGGACCAGCGCCAGCAGCACCGCGCTGCCGACCAGGGCGCTGACGATCACCGACAGCCCTTGTTGCTGCCACATGCCCGACATCATCGAGTTGCAGAACGCCGCGTAGACCAGCAGCAGGATGACCAGCTTGTCCATGACATTGGTATAGCGTTTGTGCCGGGCGAAGAAGCGTCCCAGCCAGGGCCGGAGCGCCTGGCCCAGCAGCAGTGGGGCCAGCAGCAGGCCACAGAGGTCGAGCAGGGTGGCGCCGAGGTCGATGCCGTCGCTGCCACTGCCCACCACCAGACTCACCAGCCATGGCGTGATGAAGATCCCCAGCACGCTGGACAGGCTGGCGTTGAGGATCGCCGCCGGCACGTTGCCGCCGGCGCTGCCGGTCAGCGCCACCGAGGACGAAATGGTCGAGGGCAGGGCGCACAAGTACAGGAAACCGAGCATCAGCAGCGCCGGAACCTGACTGCCGAGCAGCGTCTTGCCCAGCAGCCACAGCAGCGGGAAGACCACGAAGGTGAAGAGCTGCACCATCAGGTGCAGGCGGGTGTTTTTCAGGCCGTGGCGGATCTGCTCGCTGGACAGGTTGATGCCGTGGAGGAAGAACACCACGAACACGCCGATATTGATCACGTATTCGGCATGCATCGCCCCGCCCGCCGCACCGAAGTGCGGGAACAGCCAGGCGAGAAACGTGGCCAGGAACATGCCGCAGAGGAACCAGTCGGTGACCACGCGCTTGAGATGTTTGATTGCTTGCATCGGCGTACCTTCGAATCATCTTGTAATAATCGTGGTTGAGGCTAACCTGCCCGTCAGTTTCCGTCTTGCGACATAAGGCCAAGCGATGCCGAGTAACGGACAAAATTCCGCCCCTCGTCGGATTCCCGACCTGACGGTGCTGCCTCGGCCGCTGTATGCCCGTGCCGAAAGCCTCGGCGCCGGCTCCTGGACGCCGCGTCATCGGCACGATTGGGTGCAGTTTTCCTACGCCATCAGCGGGGTGCTCGGGGTGCATACCGCCGAGGGCAGCTATTTCGCCCCGCCGCAGTGGGGCGTGTGGATTCCGGCCGGGGTCGAGCATGAGGTGATCACCTCGACGCGGGCGGAAATGCGCAGCCTGTATGTGCGCAGCGAAGATTCGTCCTGGGCTGCATCGCACTGCCGGGTGCTGGAGGTGACGCCGCTGGCGCGGGAGTTGATCAAGCAGTTTTGCGTGTACCCGGTGGACTACCCCGAAGGCGACAGCCACGAGGCCCATCTGGTACAGGTCTTGCTCGATCAGTTGCAGCGTTTGCCGGAGGTGGGCTTCTCGCTGCCTTCACCGCAACACCCCGGTTTGTTGCGGTTATGCAACGAATTGCTGGCCCACCCTGAGCAGACGCACACCCTTGAACACTGGGCTCAGCGCCTGGGGCGCTCGGAAAAAACCCTGATGCGGCTGTTCCAGCGCGAGACCGGTTTGAGTTTTCGTGCGTGGCGCCAGCGCATGCGTCTGTTATCGTCCCTCGACGCCCTCGAACAGGGCCAGAGTGTCACCCAGGCGGCGCTGGGCTGTGGTTATGACTCGACCTCGGCCTTCATCGCGGCCTTCAAAGGGTTGTTTGGTGCCACTCCCGGGGAACTGTTCAGAAATTGAGCTGACGTAAATTGAAACCCCTCGCCCTTGATCCGGGTCCGTTTCCGGCAGGGCGCCTGAGCTATCGTGTGCGCGCGGCGCCACGGCAGCGCATCCATCAGTGGCAGAGACAGGAGCAAGAACAAAAGCCGATGAAGACTCCCAAACGGATAGAACCGCTGATCGAAGACGGTCTGGTAGATGAAGTGCTGCGTCCGCTGATGAGCGGAAAGGAAGCAGCGGTGTACGTAGTGCGTTGCGGCCAGCAACTGCGCTGCGCCAAGGTCTACAAGGAAGCGAACAAACGCAGTTTCCGCCAGGCTGCCGAGTACCAGGAAGGGCGCAAGGTGCGTAACAGCCGCCAGGCCCGGGCGATGGCTAAGGGCTCGAAATACGGCCGCAAGGAAGCTGAAGATGCCTGGCAGAACGCCGAAGTGGCGGCGTTGTTCCGCCTGGCCAGTGCCGGCGTGCGGGTGCCCAAGCCCTTCGATTTTCTCGACGGTGTGCTGTTGATGGAACTGGTCGCAGGCGAGGACGGCCAGGCCGCGCCGCGACTCAACGATGTGGACCTGGAGCCGGAACAGGCCCGTGAGTACCACGCCTTCGTCATTCGTCAGATCGTGCTGATGCTGTGCGCGGGCCTGGTGCACGGTGACCTTTCCGAGTTCAACGTACTACTCGACCCGGAAGGCCCGGTGATCATCGACCTGCCGCAGGCCGTGGACGCCGCCGCCAACAACCACGCTTTCAGCATGCTGGAGCGGGATGTGGCGAACATGGCCCACTACTTCGGGCGCTTCGCCCCGGAGCTCAAGGAAACCCGCTTTGCCCGCGAGATGTGGTCGCTGTACCAGGCGGGCGAGCTGCAACCGGACAGCGTCCTGAGCGGACAGTGGAAAGACGATGAGCACACCGCCGATGTGAACGGCGTGATGCGGGAAATCGAAGCGGCGCGGATCGACGACGAGCGACGCAAGGCCGCCAAGGTCGATGCCGAACGCGGCCCGACCAAGGGCGAGGAACCCCCGCCCCCGTGGATGCAGTGAGTCAGTGACAGCAACCGGCTGCCAGATCCTTGAGGATCGGGCAGTCGGGGCGATCATCGCCCTGGCAGTGGGCGACCAGTTCGCTGAGGGTGTCGCGCAGGCTCACCAACTCGTCGATACGCCGGTTGAGGTCGGCGATATGTTCGCTGGCCAGCGCCTTCACGTCGGCGCTGGCGCGCTGGCGGTCTTGCCACAGGGTCAGCAGCTTCGCCACTTCCTCCAACGAAAATCCCAGGTCCCGCGAGCGCTTGATGAACGTCAGGCTGTGCAGGTCGTCCTGCTGGTAGAGACGGTAGCCGCTGTCGCTGCGCGAGGCCGGCTTGAGCAGGCCGATGGACTCGTAATAGCGGATCATCTTCGCGCTCAGGCCCGTGCGCTTGGCCGCCTGGCCGATATTCATGGCTTTTGCTCCTCTGTCGGCGTGTCCGGTTTCCAGGTCTTGAGCAGCAGGGCGTTACTCACCACGCTGACGCTCGACAGTGCCATCGCCGCGCCGGCCAGTACCGGGTTGAGCAGGCCGAAGGCCGCCAAGGGAATTCCGATCAGGTTGTAGATGAAGGCCCAGAACAGGTTCTGGCGAATCTTCGCGTAGGTCTTGCGGCTGATTTCCAGCGCCGCGGGCACCAGGCGCGGGTCACCGCGCATCAGGGTGATGCCGGCAGCCTGCATGGCAACGTCGGTGCCGCCGCCCATGGCAATGCCGATATCGGCGGCGGCCAGGGCTGGGGCGTCGTTGATGCCGTCGCCGACCATCGCCACTACGCCGGTCTTCTTCAGTGCGCCGACTTCGGCGGCTTTGTCCGCGGGCAGCACTTCGGCGTGCACGTCCTTGATGCCCAGCGCCTCGGCCACCACCTTGGCGCTGCCGCGGTTGTCGCCAGTCAGCAGGTGGCTGCTGATGCCTTGCGCGGCCAGTTGCTTCACGGCCTGCTCGGCGCCGGGCTTGAGGCTGTCACCGAAGGCGAACAGGCCCAGCACCCGCGCCTGCGGAGCACGCTCGATCAGCCAGGACAAGGTGCGGCCCTCGGCTTCCCAGGCTTGCGCGTTCGCTGCCAGCTCGCCCGGCTGCAAGCCGCTTTCATCCAGCAGGCGGCGGTTGCCCAGCGCCAGCGAGCGGCCGTCGAGGCTGCCGGCGATACCGCGACCGGTCAGCGACTGGCTGTCCTGGATCTCGGGTACGTTCAGTTGCTGTTCGGCACAGGCATCCAGCACCGCCTTGGCCAGCGGGTGCTCGCTGCCGCGCTGCAGGGCGCCGGCCAGTTGCAGCAGTTCATCGGCTGACACCGCCAGTGCCTGGCTGTGGACGATGCGCGGGCTGCCGGAGGTCAGGGTGCCGGTCTTGTCGAAGACCACGCGGTTCACCGCATGGGCGCGTTCGAGGGCTTCGGCGTCCTTGATGAGGATGCCGTGGCGCGCGGCCACGCCGGTGCCGGCCATGATCGCGGTGGGCGTTGCCAGGCCGAGGGCGCACGGACAGGCGATCACCAGCACGGCGACGGCATTGATCAGCGCCACTTCCATGGAGGCGCCGGCCAACCACCAGCCGATCAGGGTGACCAGCGCCAGCACCAGCACCGTCGGCACGAAGACCTGGCTGACCCGGTCCACCAGTTTCTGGATCGGCGCCTTGGCCGCCTGGGCGTCTTCCACCAGTCGAATGATCCGCGCCAGCACGGTTTCCGTGCCCAGCGCGAGGGTGCGGACCAGCAGCCGGCCTTCGCCGTTGATGGCGCCGCCGGTGACACGATCACTCGGCTGCTTGGGCACCGGCAGGCTCTCGCCGCTGATCAGCGCTTCATCGGCGTGGCTCTGGCCTTCGATGACTTCGCCATCCACCGGAAAGCGCTCGCCGGGTTTGACCAGCACCAGGTCGTTCAGGCGCAGCGCGCTGATCGGTACGTCGCGCTCCACGCCGTCCACCACTTGCAGCGCGCGTTCCGGACGCAACGCTTCAAGGGCGCGGATGGCACTGGCGGTCTGGCGCTTGGCGCGGCTTTCCAGGTATTTGCCCAGCAGCACCAGGGCGATGACCACCGCCGAGGCTTCGAAATACAGGTGCGGCGCCATGCCGGCGTGGGCCTGGCTCCATTCGTACAGGCTCAGGCCGTAGCCGGCGCTGGTGCCGAGGGCGACCAGCAGGTCCATGTTGCCGGCGCCGGCGCGCACGGCTTTCCAGGCCGCGACATAAAAACGCGCACCGAGCACGAACTGCACGGGCGTGGCGAGGGCGAACTGCGCCCAGGCCGGGAGCATCCACTCGATACCGAAGGGTTGCAGCAGCATCGGCAACACCAGCGGCAGGGCCAGCAGCAAGGCCAGGCCCACCGCCCAGCGCTCGTTGCGCAGGCGCCGTTCGCTGTCATCCACGGCCGTGTTGCCGGTTTGCGGAAGGCTGGCGCTGTAGCCGGCGCGCTCGACGGCGGCAATCAGCAGGCTGCTGTCGGGTTGGCCGATGACTTCGACATGGGCACGTTCGCTGGCCAGGTTGACGCTGACCGATTGCACGCCGGACACCTTGTTCAGGGCCCGCTCGACACGGCCGGCGCAGGACGCGCAGGTCATGCCGCCGATCTGCAACTCAAGGCTCTGCAGCGGCACGCTGTAGCCAGCCTGGCTGACCGCTTCCACTAGCGCCGGCAGGCGGTCAGCCGGGGCCAGGATGCGGGCCTGCTCGGTGGCGAGGTTGACGTTGACCTGCTCGGCGCCGGCGACTTTGCGCAGCGCCCGCTCCACCCGACCCGCGCAACTGGCGCAGGTCATGCCGGAGATCGGCAGGTCGAAGGTGATTGACTCGGGCATGGGGGCTCTCCTCCGTGGACTGGCCGCCAGCATCAACCTTGCCATGCTGGCAAGGTCAATAGTTCAAGTCGGCCTTCTTCAGGTAGAGGCCATTCTGGCCCGAGGCGATGCGGTATTTATTGATCTGGCCGTTCTGCAGGGTGAATCGCTGGCTACGCTGGTTTTCGATGCCGTTGTCGCAGCCTGGTGCCTGGCCGGGCAGCAGACGCAGACGGATATCCACCTGGCCGGCCGGCAGGTTGAAGGAGACGGAGTCTTCCTGGAATACGCGACCGGAGAGCTGGTCGTTGAGGTAAATCCCGATCTCGCATGTGGTGGCCACTTCCAGGCGCTCGCGGGAAATGATCAGCACGCTGTAGTCCTGACTTTCAGCGATGGCCGGGGAAACGCTGCTGAACAGCCCCAGCACACCGAGAAGGCCCAACGCTGCCTTGCCCATGGATGAATCTCCTGCTGATGAATCGACAAGCACGCAGCTTGGCCGAGGCGGGCGAGGATTTCCAGCCCGGCAGCGCCACGACAAACTTGACCTTGCCCCGGTGGCAAGCTTGAGACTGCGACTAAATCCAACCAGGAGGTAGCGACGATGCAAGTATTCAATGTGCAAGGCATGACCTGCGGCCACTGCGTCAAGGCCGTGACCAACGCGGTACAGCGTGAAGATGCGACGGCGCAAGTCACCGTCGATCTGGCGCAGAAACAGGTGTCGGTGAAGAGCGAATTGCCGTCGGAGCAGATTCTCGAGCTGATCCGCGAAGAAGGCTACGAAGCGCGGGCGATCTGACCGATCCGGCTTCATCGCCGGCCGGCGCCCCTGCTTGCCGGCGATGAGGGTCGAAAAGAATTTCCTTATAACTCCTTCAGCGAGAACCCCGCGGGCCAGTTAGACTAGCCAACTTGCTTAGCCTGCTACGGATTCCCGATGAACCTGCGAACCATCCTCATACTCGGCGCACTCAGTGCGTTCGGGCCGTTGGCGATCGACTTCTATCTGCCCGGCTTTCCCGCGATGGCGGTGGCCTTCGGCACCGATGAAAAACATATCCAGACCACCCTTGCGGCGTATTTCCTCGGCCTGTCCATCGGCCAACTGGCCTATGGCCCGGTAGCTGACCGCTTTGGCCGGCGCATTCCGCTGTTGGCCGGCGTCACCTTGTTCACCCTGGCATCGCTGGCCTGCGCCTTCGCGCCCAGCCTGGATACGCTGGTGGTCGCGCGCTTCGTCCAGGCCCTGGGCGGCTGCGCGGGGATGGTGCTGTCGCGGGCGATCGTCAGCGACAAGTGCGACGCGGTCGGCTCGGCGAAAGTGTTCTCGCAATTGATGCTGGTGATGGGGCTGGCGCCGATCCTCGCGCCGATGCTCGGCGGGGTGCTGGTCAACCTCTATGGCTGGCAGTCGATCTTCATCGCCCTGACCCTGTTCAGTGCCGTCTGTGCGCTGACCGTGGCCTGGGGCTTGCCGGAAAGCCTGCCGGCGAATCAGCCACGGCCACCATTGTCCGGGGCGCTGGGGCAATACGGGCGGCTGCTCAAGGATGGCGTGTTTCTCGGTTACGCCCTGACCGGCGGGATCGCCATGGCCGGGATGTTTGCCTACGTCGCCGGTTCACCGTTCGTCTTCATCAAGTTGTACGGCGTGCCAGCCGAGCACTACGGCTGGCTGTTCGGCATGAACGCGGCGGGGTTCATTCTGGTGGCACAGGTCAACGCCCGCCTGTTGGCCAAGCGCGCGCCCAGCTCGCTGCTGGCGCGCACGATCTGGGTGTATCTGGCGGCGGGCCTGGTGGTGTTGGGCATCAGCGCGCTGCACACGCAAGCGCTGTGGCCGCTGTTGGTGCCGTTGTTCCTGTGTATCGCCAGCCTGGGTTGCATCATTCCCAACGCCTCGGCCTGCGCGATGAACGGGCAGGGCGCCCGCGCCGGCAGTGCCTCGGCATTGCTGGGTTGTCTGCAGTTCAGTGTGGCGGCGGGAGCGGCTGGGCTGGTGAGCGCGTTGCACGACGGCACCGCGCTCCCCATGGCGTTGGTCATCACCCTGTGCGGTGCCGGGGCGGTGACAGCGGCGGTATTGACCCGCCGCCTGCAACTCAAGCGTAGCGCCTGAGCGGATGCGGCGCCTGAAGCCGGGCTTGAAGGGTATTTATAAAGGCCCGGGCTTCGGCCTCGCTGCGAAAACTCACCACATGCTGATCGAGCCGGACTTCCCAAGGGCAGCCCGGTTTTTTGCCTGACGCATTGAGCACAATCTTCATCGCGGCATACCTCCGGTTGGCAAAGGCTGCCGCATTGTAGACGCCGTGTTCGCGCAGACGGCATGACCTGGAGCAATCCGCGGACTGACGGTCATGCCGTGCGTCGGATGCCTCAGAACCCTTCGAGTACGATCTTGCCTTTGGCGCTGCCGCTCTCCAGCAATGCGTGGGCGCGGCGCAGGTTGGCGGCGTTGATCTGACCGAAATGCTCGCCGAGGGTGGTCTTCAGGGTGCCGGCGTCGATCAGTTCGGCCACCCGGTTGAGCAGCTTGTGCTGTTCCAGCATGTCCGGGGTTTCGAATAGCGAACGGGTGTACATGAACTCCCAGTGCAGCGACAGGCTCTTGCGCTTGAGCTTGGTCACGTCCAGTTGCTTCGGATCGTCGATCAGCGCCAGCTTGCCTTGCGGCGCCAGGGCTTCGACCAGTTGATCGAGGTGTTCATCGGTCTGGGTCAGGCTGGCGACATGGGTGACCTGATCGATCCCTTGCGCCTTCAACTCCGCGGCCAGTGGCTGGCGATGGTCGACCACATGATCGGCACCCAGCTCGCGCACCCACTGTTGGGTTTGCTCCCGTGAAGCACTGCCGATCACCCGCAGGCCGGTGAGCTGGCTGGCCAGTTGGGTGAGGATCGAACCAACACCGCCGGCGGCGCCAACGATCAGCAGGCTCTGCCCCAGGTCCTGTTTGCCTTCGGCGACCTGCAGGCGCTCGAACAGCAGTTCCCAGGCAGTAATCGCAGTGAGTGGCAGGGCAGCGGCTTCGGCGAAACTCAGGGTTTTCGGCATGTGGCCAACGATGCGCTCGTCGACCACGTGCAGTTCGCTGTTGCCTCCGGCGCGGGCGATAGAGCCGGCGTAATAGACCTTGTCGCCCGGCTGGAACAGGCTGACTTCACTGCCCACCGCCTTGACCACCCCGGCGACATCCCAGCCCAGCACCTTGGCCGCGCCACCTTCGGGTTGGGCGTTGCGGCGCACCTTGGTGTCCACCGGGTTGACCGAGATTGCCCGGACTTCCACCAGCAAGTCGCGCGGGCCGGGTTCGGGGGCCGGCAGTTCAATGTCCTGCAGGGCGGCGGCGTCTTCGATCGGCAGCGACTGGTAATAGGCAACGGCTTTCATCAGGGGATTCCTCGTGAATGGATGCTGGCCATCATTGACCCTTTCGTTTCCAGTTAAAAGCCGCTAAAACCGCAGAAACTTTCAAAATAATTTTGAAAATGGAGGCCGCCTTGCTGCGCTTCGATGACCTGCAATTATTCGTCAGTGCCGCCGAGCACGGCAGCCTGTCGGCGGCGGCGCGCTTGCTCGACCTGTCGCCGGCGGTGGCCAGCGCGGCGCTCAAGCGCCTGGAGGCGCAACTCGGTGCGCGTTTGCTGGCCCGCTCCACCCGCAGCCTGCGCCTGACCGCCGAGGGCGAGGGCTTTCTCGCGCACGCCCGGGCGGCCCTGGCCAGCCTCGACGAAGGACGGCGCCTGCTGGCCCGCGAGCAGGATGAAATCAGCGGGGTGTTGCAGTTATCGGCGCCTTCGGACTTTGGCCGCAACGTGCTGCTGCCCTGGCTGGACGAACTGCAGCGCGCCCATCCGCTGCTCAACGTGCGCCTGTTGCTGGGCGACCGCAACGCCGACCTGTTCCGCCAGCCGGTGGATATCGCCCTGCGCTACGGCACCCCGGAGGATTCCAGCCTGGTCGCGGTGCCGCTGTGCCTGGAAAACCGTCGTGTGCTCTGCGCCGCGCCGGACTACTTCGCGCGACATGGCGAGCCGCGCAGCATCGCCCAACTGAGCGATCACAACTGCCTGCTCTATCAGTTGGGCAGCGGCGTGCATGACCACTGGCGTTTCCAGTTGCAGGGCCGCGAGGAAAGCGTGCTGGTCAGCGGCGACCGTTTCTGCGACGACGCCGATGTGGTGCGGCGCTGGGCCCTGGCGGGTGTCGGGATCGCCTACAAATCCTGGCTGGATGTGGCCGCCGATGTGCGGGCCGGCCGCCTGCGGGTATTGCTTGGGCACTATCGCGGCGAGTCCACGCCGCTGAACCTGCTGTGCACTCACCGGGCGCAGTTGAGCAAGCCGGTACAACGCTTGAGCGCCCTGCTCAAGGAGCGCTGCCGGTTGTTGCTGGATGAGTTGAAAACAGAGGCAGGTTAATCATTCGTTTTCATGTCCGACATACACTGCGCATATGTATGAAGGAAGTTATTACTTTGGATGTAGGTAAAGTAACTATTCAATTTGCCTTGATAACTTTCCTGTCATCCTCGATGCCATGAATACATAGGCACTTGCGCCGCAAAAATGGCCGTTGTCCCGCAGAACACCTAGCGTCGGGCTTTCACCCAGGGTTGCGAAAGCATGGGCAGTTTGTCGCAAAAGGCGGCGCTTACACCGGAATAAGCAGGCTTATACTGGACCGGGCAATTGCCATCATCGGGATAATGTTTCCAGGTTGAAGCAAGGGCGGGATGCCCTTTCCCCATGAACTTCTACCTCGAGTAAGTACCGTACCGGTTTCCTGGTATCGGCGGTCGGGCCATTGTCTGCCCGGCTTGAAGATGGGAGGAGCCCGCATTCGCCAATGACAACTACGCAGGGAGTGGACAGATGCAACCGATAGCCAGTATCAGCCAGATCGCCAGTTTGATGGCCGATCCCAAACGCAGTGCAATGCTCTGGGCACTTATCGATGGAATGGCGCGTCCCCTGGAGGAACTGGCCACTCTGGCCGGGCTGACACCTTCTTCGGCGTGCGCGCATCTGGCCCGGCTGTCGGCCGGGGGGCTGCTCAAGCGTGAGGCTCGCGGGCGCAAGCGCTACTTCCGGCTGGCCGCACCGGAAATCGGCACTGCCGTGGAAGCACTGGCCAGCGTGACAATCCGCGACTTCGAGCGGCCGGCGACATCACGCGAGCAGGCTCCGGTGACGGTGCCGCTGGCAATGCGTCGGGCGCGGCTGTGTTGGGATCACCTGGGCGGCGAGGTGGCGGCTGATCTGCTGCAGCGCCTGCTGGACGCGCAGTGGGTGCAACAAGCCGAGCAGCAACTGGAAATTACCCTGCACGGCCGCGTTCATTTCGCTCGCCAGGGCATCTTCATCGACGCACTGGCCCCACGCGATGGTCGCCTGTGCAGCCTCTGCAACTGCTGCAGCGAGGTCCACGACCGACGCTCGCACCTGGGCGGCGCGTTGGGCAGCAGTCTCATGAAGTTGTTCGTTCAGTCGGGTTGGGTGCGGATCAGCGATGAGTCCAGGGTCGTGCAGTTGACCCCCGGTGGACTGCGCGGCATCCAGCAAATCGCCCGCATGCCGGCGCCGCTGTCGATGGGCTGAACACGACGCCCGGCGAGAAGGTCGCCGAGCGTTTGTTCAGGCGTTTCAGGCTTTGACGAGGCGGGCGTCCAGGCTGTTCTGGGCGAGGCGACGGGCTTGGTCTTCGGTCATGCCGAGATGGGTGTGCAGGGCGTGGAAGTTCTCGGTGACATAACCGCCGAAGTACGCCGGGTCGTCCGAGTTCACCGTGACCTTAACGCCGCGTTCGAGCATGTCGAGGATGTTGTGCTGGCTCATGTGGTCGAACACGCAGAGCTTGGTGTTGGACAGCGGGCACACGGTCAGCGGGATTTGCTCGTCGATGATGCGCTGCATCAGACGCTCGTCCTCGATGGCGCGCACGCCGTGGTCGATACGCTCGATCTTCAACAGGTCCAGCGCTTCCCAGATGTACTCGGGCGGACCTTCTTCGCCGGCGTGGGCGACAGTCAGGAAGCCTTCGCTGCGGGCACGGTCGAAGACGCGCTTGAACTTGCTCGGTGGATGACCTTTCTCCGAGCTGTCGAGGCCCACGGCAATGAAGGCATCGCGAAACGGCAGGGCTTGGTCGAGGGTCTTCTGGGCTTCTTCTTCGCTCAGGTGGCGCAGGAAGCTGAGGATCAGCCCGCTGCCGATGCCCAGTTGCTCGCGGCCGTCCTTGAGTGCGCGGGCGATGCCGTCGAGGACCACTTCGAAGGGAATGCCACGGTCGGTGTGGGTCTGCGGGTCGAAGAAGGGCTCGGTATGGATGACGTTCTGAGCCTTGCAGCGTTGCAGGTAGGCCCAGGTCAGGTCGTAGAAGTCCTGCTCGGTGCGCAGCACGTCGGCGCCCTGGTAGTACAGGTCGAGAAACTCTTGCAGGTTGTTGAAGGCGTAAGCCGCGCGCAGGGCTTCGACATCATTCCAGGGCAGGGCGATCTTGTTGCGCTCAGCCAGGGCGAACAGCAACTCGGGCTCCAGCGATCCTTCCAGGTGCAGGTGCAATTCTGCCTTGGGCAGCGCGTTAAGCCAGTCGTACATGGTCAATTCTCATCAGGTGCAATCGGCGCATTCTACAGAGGTTGTCGGACCGGGGCGGTGAAACCTGACCGGCCGGTTGAACTATAGCTGCGCCGTGACACCTGTCCGGGCCGTTTCACTTTGCGTGGAACGGCCCCTTCGCAGGAGAAATCACCAGACCAGCGATTCGCCCTTGTAGTTGATGTAATGCACGCCGCCCTTGCCGGCGTAAGCGCTGACTTGCTCGACCATACCGCGGGTGCTGGTGAGCACGTCGATGTCGGCGCCGTCGCCGCCCATGTCGGTCTTGACCCAGCCCGGGTGCATGGCCAGCACGCTCAGGCCAGTTTCGCCCAGGCGCACGACGAAGCTGTTGATCATCGAGTTCAGTGCGGCCTTGCTGGCTTTGTACAGGGCCAGGTCCGGAGCGTCGGGAATGCTGATGCTGCCGAGGATAGAACTCATGAACGCGATAACGCCGCTTCCACGCACTTGCCCGGCAAAGCGCTGGGCCACGCGGATCGGTGCCACGCTGTTGGTCAGGAACAGTTCTCCAATCTCGTTCAGTTGTGCGACTTCAGCGTTTTGATTGTCCGGCCCTTTAACTCCTGCGTTGACGAACAGCAGGTCAAACGCCTGGCCATCGAGACGCTTTTGCAGGGCGTCGAGCTGGGTGGTGCTGTTCATTTCCAAGGTTTCCACCTGGATGCCTGGCAATGCCGCCAGTGCACTGGCCTTGGCCGGGTCGCGCACGGTCGCAACGACCTTCCAGCCGTCTTCGCTCAGGCGTTCAGCCAGGCCGAGGCCCAGACCACGGGAGGCTCCGATGATCAGGGCGGTTTTCGGGTTAGTCATGCGAGAGCTCCTTTCAATGAGGGGGACGCCGTCAGGCGCAAGGGACAGCGTTGCTGCAGCCGTTCACGCAACTCCTGGCGCAACTGATCAAGGGCCTCTATCCGGGCTTCGACCAGTGCCAGCTTGTCTTCGATAAAGCGCGTGACCAGCGCTTCCGGGTCTTTCGCCTGCCACAACTCGGCGACGTTCTGGCTGATTTCGCCAAGGCTGAAACCGAGCTTCTGCGCGGTCTTGATCAGCAGCACCAGTTGCACGGTTTCTGCCGGGTAATTGCGGTAGCCGTTGGCACTGCGATGGGCGCGGATCAGGCCGCGCTCCTCGTAGAACCGCAACGTGTCGCGGCTTACGGAACAGGTCTGGGCCAGTTCTCCGATACGCACAATTGATTCCTGAGGAAGGGTTGACCCTGGAGCATACTCCAGGCTTTAGCCTGCTGCCTTTACTTTCCAGCAAGGAGCGGCACATGTGGAGTCAGAAGGGTTATCGGGGTTTGGTCAGGGCCAGTGGCTGGTACGACCTGTTGGTCACGGCGGCATTCGTAACGCCTTGGAGCCTGGCCTTGTTGCACGGTGCGTTGAGCCAGTTGAGCGCCGGTTGGGAATTGGCGGGAGAACTGCCGCCCTTCGCCCCGATGCACGTGTTGATGGCCAACCTGATGGGCTCGATTGTCTGCGTCTGGTCTGTGCTGCGTATTCGCGATCCACAGGTGCAATTCGGTCGCTATGACGCCGCGGGCCGATTGCTGTTCGCCAGTTGGCAAGCGTATGCGCTGATGCAGGGCGCGACCGAATTGATCTGGGGGATTCTGGTGATGGAGTTGGCCTGGGCGGCGCTGCAGTTGTGGCCAATACGCGCTGTGGAAAACTCGGCTGATCAAAAAACGATCAACTGCTCCGCGTGACGGCCAGGCAAGCGATTGGCGCAGGCGTGCACGGTTTATCCACAACTTGCTCCACAGTATTTGTGTGCAACACCGCGCGGGGGATCCAGACCCGGATTCGTTGCTTTCCAACGCTGATAACCGGACTTAAGCGGCTGATTTTTGGACGAATAAGCGGTTGTCATCAGATTGTGATCAAAATCTGATCGTTTCCCTGCAGGCCTTGCTGGACAAGGCCTGTAGAGGAGTGCGCAGAGGTTATCCACAACCGGGCCCACAGCACATGTGGGCAAATCGTTCAGCAGGGCTCGAGCAGGATTCGGCCACGGCTGAGGTCCGCCAACTGCCGCTGCACGGTATCGATCTGCGCTGCGCCAAGGGCGAGGCGGACATCGACGCCATTTGAGGTGAACTCCTCGCCCAGCACCACGCCATCGGCTTCGCTCACCCGTAACTTTAGCAGCGCCAATTCGCTGAACGAGCAACTGCACTTGAGCTCCGTACGACTGACCAGCAGGCGCTTCGGCGCCTGTTGCAGGCACTTGTTGGCGCCGCCGCCGTAGGCCCGGGCCAGTCCGCCGGTGCCCAACTGAATGCCGCCGTACCAGCGGATCACCAGCACTACCACTTGATCACAGTCCTGGGCTTCGATGGCGGCGAGTATCGGCCGACCGGCAGTGCCGCCGGGTTCGCCGTCGTCGCTGCTGCGGTATTGCTCGCCGATCTTCCAGGCCCAGCAGTTATGGGTGGCGGCGAGGTCGCTGTTCTGCTCGATGAACGCCTGGGCGTCGCCAGGCGTGCTGATGGGCGCGGCCAAGGTAATGAAGCGGCTCTTGCGAATCTCTTCGCGGTATTCGCAAGTGTCCAGCAGGGTAGAAGGCATAAGCGGGTGTCAGTTCGGCGGCGTCAGGCCACAGCCTTTGAGGATGATGTGGATAAGATTGTTGCCGGCTTCTTCCATGTCTTGCTTGGTCAGGCGGCTGCGGCCGGTGACCTGGCAGATCTGGGTGGCGAAGTCGGCGTAGTGCTGGGTGCTGCTCCAGAGCAGGAAGATCAGGTGAACCGGGTCGACCCGGTCCATCTTGCCGGCATCGATCCAGCCTTGGAACACCGCGGCCCGGCCTTTGAACCATTCGCGGTAGTCCTGGCTGAAGTAGTCGCTCAGGCACTGGCCGCCGCTGATGATCTCCATGGCGAAGATCCGCGAGGCCTGTGGGTTGCGTCGCGAGAACTCCATCTTGGCGCGGATGTACTGGGCGAGGGACTCGGCCGGGTCATCATCGACGCTCAGGGCGTTGAAGGTGCTGTCCCACAACTCGATGATGTTGCTCAGGACCGCGATGTACAGCCCCAACTTGTTGGTGAAGTAGTAGTGCAGGTTGGCTTTGGGCAGCCCGGCGTTCTGGGCGATGGTGTTCATGCTGGTGCCTTTGAAGCCGTGCCGTGCGAATTCGTCCTCGGCGGCCTGGATGATGGCTTGCTCGTTCTTCTGGCGAATTCGCCCGGCGGGCTTGGCGGCCAAGGGGCGGTGGGCGGGCACTTCGAGGGTCATGGGCGATTCCGGCAAGAGCTGGGAAATAGAGGCACCTGCACTGATACCCCAGCCGCGGCGGGCAGACAAGCGCGAAGCGGCAGAATATCGCAAATGCGTCTCATCGTGTCGCGGCCAGACTCTCCAGGAAGCTCTCCAGCACCAGATGCGGGCGCCGCCCCTTGCGTGTTACCCAGGCCAGGCTCAGGTCGTAAAAGCGCTCGCTGGGTTTGAGTGCACGCAGGCGCCCCTGCTGCACCCAGAAGGTCGCATAGTGATCCGGTAGGTAGCCGATGTAGCGTCCGGTGAGGATCAGGAACGCCATGCCTTCGCGGTCAGACGCGCTGGCGGTGCAGTGAAGTGCCTGGTAGTGCTCCTGGATTTCCGCAGGGAGCCGGAAGGTCGGGGCGATGGCGTCCTGGCTGTTGAGGCGCTGGTCGTCCAGTTGGCGGTCGTCGGCATAGAACAGCGGGTGGCCCACCGCGCAATAAAGCAGTGAACGCTCGCTGTACAGCGGCTGGTATTCGAGCCCGGACAGCGGGCTGGCCTGCGGCACCACGCCGACATGCAGGCTGCCGTCGAGCACGCCTTGTTCGACCTGGCTCGGCGGGATCATGCGGATGCGGATGCGCACGTCCGGGCCACGGTCCTTGAGCTGGGCGAGGGCATGGGTGATGCGCATGTGCGGCATGGTCACCAGATTGTCGGTCAGGCCGATGTTCAACTCGCCGCGTAGATGCTGGTGCAGGCCGTTGACCTCGGTGCGGAAACTCTCCAGTGCGCTGAGCAACTGCAGCGCCGACTGATAGACCTCCCGACCTTCCTCGGTCAGCGAGAAACCGGCACGCCCGCGCTGACAAAGGCGCAGCCCGAGGCGTTGTTCCAGATCGCCCATTTGCTGGCTGATCGCCGAGCGCCCGATTCCCAGCACGTTCTCCGCCGCCGAGAAGCCGCCGCATTCGACAACGCTGCGGAAAATCTTCAGTAGCCGGATGTCGAAATCACTGACTTGGGAAAGCGGCTCCGGGCGACGACTCATAGTTTAGTGTCCAGTGAACTGAGGATTAGAAAAGTACAGTTTTCCGGACTTTATAGCCGTGACAACGTATCGGCAACACAACGCTTTCTTCGAATGCTGTTCAATCCGCCTTGCGAGGTCTTGACGATGAACCTGCCTGAAAACGCTCCCGCCGGTCTGGCTAGCCAGCTGAAGCTGGATGCGCACTGGATGCCTTACACCGCAAACCGTAATTTCCAGCGCGATCCGCGCCTGATCGTCGCCGCTGAAGGCAACTATCTGGTCGATGACAAAGGCCGCAAGATTTTCGACGCGCTGTCGGGCCTGTGGACCTGCGGCGCCGGTCACACCCGCAAGGAAATCCAGGAAGCCGTTTCTCGTCAGTTGGGTGTGCTGGACTATTCGCCAGCGTTCCAGTTCGGTCATCCGCTGTCGTTCCAGTTGGCCGAGAAGATCACCGACCTGACGCCTGGCAACCTCAATCACGTCTTCTATACCAACTCTGGTTCCGAGTGCTGTGACACTGCGGTGAAGATGGTCCGTGCCTACTGGCGCCTGAAAGGCCAGGCCACCAAGACCAAGCTGATTGGCCGTGCCCGTGGTTACCACGGCGTGAACATCGCCGGCACCAGCCTGGGCGGTGTGAATGGCAACCGTAAACTGTTTGGCCAGTTCCTCGATGTCGACCACATTCCGCACACCGTGCTGCCGGGCAACGCCTTCAGCAAAGGCATGCCGGAAGAGGGCGGTATCGCCCTGGCCGATGAGATGCTCAAGTTGATCGAGCTGCACGATGCGTCCAACATCGCCGCGCTGATCGTCGAGCCGCTGGCTGGCTCCGCCGGCGTCCTGCCGCCGCCTAAGGGATATCTGAAACGTCTGCGGGAAATTTGCGACCAGCACAACATTCTGCTGATCTTTGACGAAGTCATCACCGGCTTCGGTCGCATGGGCGCGATGTTCGGTGCCGATGCCTTCGGCGTGACCCCGGACCTGATGTGTATCGCCAAGCAGGTCACCAACGGCGCCATCCCTATGGGCGCGGTGATCGCCAGCAGCGAGATCTACCAGACCTTCATGAATCAGCCAACGCCTGAGTACGCGGTGGAATTCCCCCACGGCTATACCTACTCGGCGCACCCAGTGGCCTGCGCGGCCGGTATCGCCGCACTGGACCTGTTGCAGAAGGAAAACCTGGTGCAGTCCGCCGCCGAACTGGCGCCGCACTTCGAGAACGTGTTGCACGGCATCAAGGGCACCAAGAACGTCATCGACATCCGCAACTACGGCCTGGCCGGCGCGATCCAGATCGGCGCGCGGGACGGCGACGCCATCGTGCGTCCTTACGAAGCGGCGATGAAGTTGTGGCAAGCCGGCTTCTATGTCCGTTACGGCGGCGACACCCTGCAGTTCGGCCCGACCTTCAATACCAAGCCACAAGAACTGGACCGCCTGTTCGACGCCGTGGGCGAAGCCCTGAACGCCATCGACTGATTTCCTCTTCCGGGGTGGGCGCGGTCTTGCGCCTGCCCGAACCCGAATTCTGGAGTTTTGCATGAGCACCGTTGCACACCTGATCAATGGCGAGCTGGTTTCCCCGAACGAGCGCAGTGCCGACGTTTTCAACCCGGCCACTGGCCAGGCGATCCATAAAGTGTCGCTGGCCAGCCGCGCTACCGTGCAGCAGGCCATCGATGCAGCCAAGGCTGCGTTCCCGGCCTGGCGCAATACCCCGCCTGCCAAACGCGCCCAGGTCATGTTCCGTTTCAAGCAATTGCTGGAGCAGAATGAAGCACGCATCTCCCAGCTCATCAGCGAAGAGCACGGCAAGACCCTGGAAGACGCCGCCGGTGAGCTGAAGCGCGGGATCGAGAACGTTGAGTTCGCCTGCGCCGCTCCTGAGGTGCTGAAGGGCGAGTACAGCCGCAACGTGGGTCCGAACATCGACGCCTGGTCCGACTTCCAGCCGCTGGGCGTGGTTGCCGGTATCACCCCGTTCAACTTCCCGGCCATGGTGCCGCTGTGGATGTACCCACTGGCGATCGCCTGCGGTAACACTTTTATTCTCAAACCATCGGAGCGTGATCCGAGTTCGACCCTACTGATCGCTCAACTGCTGCAGGAAGCCGGCCTGCCGAAGGGCGTGCTGAACGTCGTGCATGGCGACAAGGAAGCCGTGGACGCACTGATCGAAGCGCCGGAAGTCAAAGCGCTGAGTTTCGTGGGCTCGACACCGATTGCCGAGTACATCTATTCCGAAGGCACCAAGCGCGGCAAGCGCGTCCAGGCGCTGGGCGGCGCGAAGAACCATGCGGTGTTGATGCCGGATGCGGATCTGGACAATGCGGTCAGCGCGCTGATGGGCGCTGCCTATGGTTCCTGTGGCGAGCGTTGCATGGCGATCTCGGTTGCGGTGTGCGTGGGTGACCAGGTCGCCGATGCGTTGGTGGCCAAGCTGGTTCCGCAGATCAAGGGGCTGAAGATTGGCGCTGGCACTTCCTGTGGCCTGGACATGGGGCCGCTGGTAACTGCGGCTGCGCGGGACAAGGTCGTTGGCTATATCGACGATGGCCTGGCGGCGGGTGCAGAGCTGGTGGTGGATGGTCGCGGTTATCGCGTGGCCGGTCATGAAGACGGTTACTTCGTTGGCGGCACGCTGTTCGATCGCGTCACGCCGGAAATGCGCATCTATAAAGAAGAGATCTTCGGACCGGTGCTGTGCATCGTCCGTGTCGGCAGCCTGGAAGAGGCCATGCAACTGATCAACGATCACGAGTACGGCAACGGCACCTGCATCTTCACCCGTGACGGTGAAGCGGCGCGGCTGTTCTGCGACGAGATCGAAGTGGGCATGGTCGGCGTCAACGTGCCGCTGCCGGTGCCTGTGGCTTACCACAGCTTCGGCGGCTGGAAGCGTTCGCTGTTCGGCGACCTGCATGCGTATGGCCCGGACGGCGTGCGCTTCTACACCCGGCGCAAGGCGATCACCCAGCGTTGGCCGCAACGTGCCAGCCATGAGGCTTCGCAGTTCGCGTTCCCGAGTCTGTAACGCGAGCTATATAGAAGAGGGCGGCCGCAACGCCGCCCTTCTTCGCTTTTCAGCGCTTTTGACCGAGATGACAACTTTGTTGCAATAAGTGCTTGACGCCCCGTTTTATCTGTCTATAATTCGCCCCACTTCCGGCGCAGTCGAAACGGAAAACTCCTTGAGATTCAACGG